>JBOICD010000006.1:0-24996 GCA_050739855.1 Pseudomonas sp. | reverse complement strand
ATCAGCCACATTGCATCGCGGGGCAAGCCCGCTCCCACCGGGGGACGGCTATCCTGCGGCTTGAACCATCAACCGGGGGCTTGCATGTCATTGTCGATCAACACCGAGGTGCTCTGGATTGATACGCCGCAAGGTGTAGTCGATGGTTCCCCGCAGATGGCCCGGGCAACCCGGACAAGCCACCGATAGTCCTGTTTCATGACTCACTGGGCTGCATTGCCCTGTGGCGGGACTTCCCCCAGCAGTTGAGCGAGGCTACCGGACGTGAGGTGGTTGCCTATGACCGGCTCGGCTTCGGTCAGTCCGATGAATATCCGGGACGCTTGCCGCTGCAGGGTATTCGCGCCGCCGAGATACAGTTCGAACAGCCCGAGCACATGGCGCGTTTGAAAAAATACTATGGAGATAAAGCGCCCTGGGTGCTGACTGCCTGGACCCGGACATGGCTTGCAGAGGCTTTCGGCGACTGGACGATCGAAAGCGCAGTGGATGCCATTCATTGCCCGGCACTGGCTCTGCACGGTGAGCATGATGAGTACGGCTCAGCGCTGCACCCGGAACGGATAGCCAGGCTGTCGCAAGGCCCCAGCGAGTACGTGATCCTCAATGATTGCCACCATGTCCCGCACCGGGAGGCGCCTGAAGCGGTGCTGGGGGAGGTTGGTCGATTCCTTGATGTTGATCGTTGAGCGCAACCGGGCCTGGCCTGTTGTCGCACTTCAATTGACGGTCGCTTCGGCCTGAAAGGTTGTCCAATCGTGCGGGATGGCGCTGCTCCCCGGTCGTGAATGGCCGCCGGTGCTGTGGGAGTGTCATTCCAATACAGGCGGGTTCAGATCGTCGCATCGTCTCAGCTCGATGCCTCCAATAGCTGAGCAATTCTTCTGCGCAATTCCCCATGCGTTTGCTCTGAGTAAGCGATCGCTGTGCTCCAGTCATAAAACCATGCGGGCATCTTGCGATTGCCTTCCGGTTCTGAGGAGTAACGTGGAAAGATGTGGCAATGCAGCTCGGGCTCTGAATTCCCTAAAATTTCGTAGTTCATACGAACGGCCCCGGTTGCCTGTAGAACTGCGTCCATCGCCGCTCCCGAGATTCTCTGAGTATAAGAACTGGCAAGAGACACCGATGCCTTTGCTGTCAGGCATCAGTGTCGTCACTTTCTGTGTAAGTGTCCTCAGATCAACTATTGCTATGTCCTGGGCTGCAAACTGACGCTATCTGCGTAAGCGTCCGGCAAGTCACCTACCCGGATACTTACGTCGCATTCCCTAGATAGTCGCGAGAAGGAAACCGACGGGCCAGTCATTAAACGGCGTACTCATGAGTTATGGCTGTGGGACGAAACGGTTATTCATGTTCAGCTGCCAACATTGATCTGAACTGTAAAACAATCTCTGGAGATAGTCCCGCAGCTTCAAACACTGCGCAGGTGAAGCTAACAGGTGCAGGGCCTGGTGCAGTTATGATCCGGTCTGCAACCATAGCGCCTGAACAGCTTTGATAAAGAGCCTCCCCTTTATAGTTTGCGGCATTCTGTTTTAGGAAATCAGCGCTGTTCGAGGTGTGAGGAGTCGTGTTGAGGAGGTCGGCCCTCGCAAGTGCCAGCGTTCCTCCACATATTCCAGCGATTGTCGCCCCCGCGAGTCGGCTAGCTCGAAGAAAGTCTCCAATATCTGGAGCTTCTGCGTGTTCCCAGACCATTCCTCCGACGATGACGACAACATCTGGTTTCCAGTCCAAGCATTGTTCCAAACTGCTATCCACCGTTACGACCAACCCTCCCTGCGAGAAGAACTGCCCCGGAGCGGGGGCGAAAAAGCGGACGTTGATTCCGTAAAACGGTGATGCGGTTCCTGCAATGAAAGCATATTCCCAATCAGCAAAACCGGGTGTCAGTACCAAACCTATGCGTGCCATCTGTCAGAATCCTCCTTGAATCCCGAGAACATAAAGCGGCAACAAACAGATTTCAAGGCCTGCTTTAGGCAGGTTTTTGCCGGTCAAGTCGTCTTGGGTGACCCAGGCGGGCGTCCACTGATGCGGCAGCAACTTATCGATTTCACTCGCCCGCTGCGTCGGCTGGCGCGTGAGAACATCCTTCAGATACACATACGGATCATGCCCATTGAGTCGTGCAGACTGGATCAAACTCATGATCGCCGCCACCCGTTTGCCGCTACGTAGCGTTTCAGGCTGTAATCCAGCGCTCTACTGATAGCCGAACTTTCGGGCACGAGATCGCGCCGGGCGATCATCCAGTCATGCAGGCAGTTGCGAGCATGCTCTCCAGCGCAGCTGGGGCTGAAGTCGTAAACTACAGCCGCTGTTTCGCAGAACTGACAGGTGGCGTAGGCCCAAACATTATGCTGCTTTCCGAGCGAAGGGAGGTGAAGATGAGAAACGGACTAACCCGTGCCCAAGTTGAAAGCGCATAA
Organism: Pseudomonas sp.; assembly: GCA_050739855.1. GTDB lineage: Bacteria > Pseudomonadota > Gammaproteobacteria > Pseudomonadales > Pseudomonadaceae > Aquipseudomonas. Next base: position 22,558 of record JBOICD010000006.1, on the reverse strand, counting down.
TCTCCGCTATTGACGTCGATATCGATCTGCCGATAACATCCTGACCAACTAGTCGGTTTATTAGGCGGTCATCCCATGCGTCACTTTTCCGAACTGTCCCCTGCAGCCCTGCGCGTGGTCGATGCTGCGGAGGGACTGCTGCAGCGCCAGGGTTACAACGGCTTCTCCTATGACGACGTGTCGGCACTGGTTGGCATCAAGAAGCCCAGCATCCACTACCATTTCCCGAAAAAAGAGGATCTGGTGGCCATGGTTGCGCAACGTTATCGCCATCGATTCCGCGAGCAATTGCTGGGGATCGAGGGCACCTGCGCCGACCCGATCGACCGCTTGCAGGCTTATGCCGTGCTGTTCGAGCAGACCCTCTCCCAACGCCGACTGTGCCTGGGCGCGATGCTCGGCGCCGAGTACGAATCGCTGCCGCCGTCGGTGCTCGCGGAGCTCGACGCGTTCTTCAAGGCCAATCTCGAGTGGCTGACGCTCATGGTCACGCAAGGGCAGCAAACAGGCCGTATACGCAACCTCTGCGCACCCACCAGCCTGGCCCAGACCCTGATCTGCGCCCTGGAAGGTGCCATGATCGTCGGCCGTGCTATGAACAGCGCCGAAGGGCCCGCGCAGATCGGCGCCACGCTGCTTAACTTTCTACAGGCCTGACCCTGTTCGGGCTCTCATTTTCAGTATTCAGCCGACCTACTAGTAGGGTTAAAGGCACATCACTATAAACGGAGGAGCGGCGATGCCTGTCCGCGATTCGCTAGGTATCCATGACGTCAGCGAAGCCGAGTTCAATCGCTCGATGCAGACGCTGGGCGGGCCTGCACTGCTGTACATCTGGGCGCCGTGGTGCGCGCCGTGCCGGGTGTTCTCGCCGATCTTCGCGGCGGCAGTTGCGGCGCTGCCGGACCTGACGGCCTTCAGGGTCAACGCGGCCAGCGCCCCGCAGATACAGACCGCCCTGAACCTGGCAACGGTGCCCGCCGTCATTGCGTTCAATCGGGACGGCATCGAAACGGGCCGGTTCATAGGGCTTAGGAGCCATCAACAGCTGCATGAATGGGTCCTGGCGCGGATGGCATCGCCAGCCTAACTCCCAGGATGCTGATTCCCATCAATCACCAATGAGTACTGCCATGACAACCTGGATAACGCCGCTGCTGGGCGGCTTGATGATCGGTACCGCGGCTGCCGCCTACCTGATTCTTTTCGGTCGGATTGCCGGGGTATCGGGCATGCTTGCCGATGCCTTCGGGATCGCTCCCGGTAACGACCGGCTGGCGTCCCGCCTGTTCCTGCTTGGCATGGTCGGCGCCAGCCTGCTCGTGCTGACGGTGCATCCCGTGGCATTGCCCACGGACCTTGGCACATTCTGGCCGAGCGTGGTGCTGGCGGGCCTGCTGGTGGGCTTCGGCACTCGGCTTGGCTCCGGCTGCACCAGCGGTCATGGCATCTGTGGCCTGGGCCGGCTGTCACCACGTTCGCTGGCCGCCACCACCACCTTCATGCTCGCCGGCTTCGTCACCGTCTATGTGCTTCGCCACCTACTGGGAGTATTGCCATGAAACGCCTCCTGCCATTGGGTCTGGGTGCGCTGTTCGGTACCGGCCTGGTCATCTCCGACTTGGTCAACCCTGCGCGGATACTGGCCTTCCTGGATATCGCCGGGGCCTGGGACCCGACCTTGCTGATCGTCATGGTCGGGGCGCTGATCCCCTCGCTGCTGGCCTACCGTTACATTCGCGGGCGCGCCAAGCCGATGCTTGGCGCGGCCTACTGCGTGCCAACCTCGAAAGTCATCGACCGCAAGCTGATCATCGGCGCCTCGCTGTTCGGCATTGGCTGGGGCATCGCGGGTGTCTGCCCCGGGCCTGCGGTCGTGTTGCTGGGCACCGCGCAGCCGTTCGCGCTGCTGTTTTTCGCGGCAATGCTCGCCGGGGCGCTGCTGCATTACTTGTTGCTGGGCCGGGCGGCGCCGCGCTGAGCGCCCACGATGCTCGAACGTTCACCTGCAAACACGCATCACGAGGCCAACCATGAACGATGAAACACCGCGGCAGCGCCCAACGTTCGGTTTCAGTTCGAACAGAACAACCGGCACACATCGCGTGCGCTACCGGGAGGGCACGATGATCGATCCGCAGGAGTGCGTGCTGTGCATACCTGTCGACGAAGTCAGGCCAGCTGCGCAAACTACGAAGAAGCCACCCCAACCCACGCCTGAACGGTAGGCATTATCCGACTACGGTTGGGGCGGTCGCGCCCCCACGGATACCCAGCAGGGCCGATGACTGCTTGCCACTGCAGCCCCTCCTGCACGCCGAGGCTAGAAGCCTCCCTGGCTGGCACTACCTCAAGCATGACGTAAGTGGCGCCACGTGCATGCGCCGAGATTACCAGCTGGGCGAAACGGGAGCGGGTTCACCCGCGAACACCGGTAACGCCGATGCCATACACTGCATCGTATTCTTCGCGGGTAAACCCACAGGTTGCGCGCAGCACTTGTGGGCTTTGAGTACCTCGCACGCTCGCCGATACTTTCGATGACCGGCTGCTTCCCCCATTGCGGTCGGTCAGCATAGGGGCAGGAGTCAGCACCAGCTGCCGCTCAGAATCAGCTATTCGGCCCGTTGGCTGGTAAAGGACAACGTGCGTTACTCGCACGGCGATTGCCTCGCACCACAGCAGCAAAATTTTGTGCCTCCGGCAGTTTATGACTAAGGCTGTGTAGAGCTTTTTTCGGCGCGATTGGAGCCAAATGCTGGACTGGAATTCCCGTTTTTACGGAAAGTCCAGCTCGGCTGGCCGGCCTCCGATTCCGAAGGTTGCGTACGGGGGGCACCATGAATCGTGTAAGATTTCGACGATGAAATTTTAACGATCACATAGTCGCGAACGCATGACCGACAAGAAAAAGCCGAGCTTAAAAGACCTCATCAAACTCAGTTCCAAGCGCGAAGTGTCCACGTCTCTAGGCCCTCTGTACATTCGCCATCTGGTCTACAAGGATTACAAAAAAATCGTCGAATCAGGTGCTCTCAAAAAGGCTGACGAGCGTGAGGTCGGCCTGCAAGCGATACGAGCTACGACGTCTACCTCGCAGGATCCTGGAGGATGGGATGGGCTCGACGATGAAGCTTTTTCGACGCTAACAACATCTGACTTGGATGCACTGGCGGCGGTGGCTATTGAGGAGGCCGAGTATCCAGTTACCGAAGATTTAGTCGCTGGTTTGGGCCGAGGTGTCCTTGATGAATACGCTGAGTTTGATCAGGCGAGCAAGAAAATTTTCGACCAGTTTCGAAGCAGCTTTTCGTTCCTTCAACCTAACACCCTGGAATCCCTGACCGCCTCGGTAGCAGCGATCGAAAATTCGAACCAAAAGTGGAAATCACATTTTTCGAATATCTGGAAAGAAACGGCAGCAGGACATGTGACAAGCACCATGAAAAGCCCCCAGTCGCCACATCGGGACCTCCGGCTTTACACTGAAAGAGAAGTCAATTTACCGAAATTGGATCTCTCCAATACGAACGACGCGCGGGCAGCCAGGGCCTCAGAAAAGGCTGTAGACGTCCTTAACCAGCTGGCCGCACACATGGAGGAGGTTCAAGCGCATACCGCGTCGATGTACTCGACGCTGGTCCTTGAAGCCATACCGCAATGGATGGCTCAACAAGAAAGCAACAAGGAGCAATCCGAACTCTCTGCGAAGCGCGGCGAGCAGCCTATCAGCCAAGTACGGACATACACTCACAACGCGGATCCCGTCCATAAGCGCGAATCGGCGGGCTACTCCGTAACGACCGCGGTGCCTAACGACTTTCGTAGATAGGTTGCCGGCGCAGGACACAAATGCTTGAACTGGATCGTTTGACTAATAGCGACCGGCGCTTCACGCCCTGAGGAAGTCCATCATAAGGTCCGCTTGGCCGATGGCGGATTGGACACAGTAGAAAATGCCATCGCAGTCTGCCCGAACTGTCATCGCCAAGCCCATTTCGGCTGAGGTTGAAGCGCCAAAAAACCACCGGCGCGGCAAAAAATTACCCATTACCCAACTCTTGCCAATCACCCTTCGCGCGCCTGATAATGCGAGTAATTATCACTCGCGAATTATTCCATCGTCATGTCCGCCAACGATTTATCCCTGCGTAGTGCTGTCAATGAACTGTATTGCGATCATCACGGTTGGCTCAATGGCTGGCTGCGCAAGCGTCTGGGCAATGCTTTCGATGCGGCAGACCTGGCGCAGGATACCTTCGTCCGGGTAATCAAGGCGCGAAACGCGCTGGATATTCGCGAGCCGCGAGCTTACCTGTCGATGATCGCCAAGGGCTTGCTGATCGATCTGTTCCGCCGACGCTCGTTGGAACAGTCCTATCTGCAAGCCTTGGCTGCTATGCCCGAATGCCAGCAGCCTTCGTTGGAGGAACAGGCGATCCTGTTGCAAGCCCTGATGGAAATCGACCACCTGCTGCAAGGATTGGGGACGAAGGTCAAGCAGACGTTCATCCTGTCTCAGTTCGACGGTCTGACCTACCCACAGATTGCCGAGCGCTTGAATATCAGCACCCGCACGGTCAACAACTATATGGCCAAGGCCATGGAGCATTGCTGTCTGATGCAGATTCAGTTGCAACTGGCATGAGCCTTTCGCCCGCTGAGTTGAAGGCGATTAGCGTCGCCGCCCAGTGGTACGCCCGGCTTCGGTCTGGTGCCGCCACCGATTCGGATCTGGCCGCCTGGAACGACTGGCTGGTCGCTGATCCTGCCCATCGTCAAGCCTGGCAACGCATCGCGGACGTAGGTGAGCAGATGGCGAGTGTGCCGGGCTCGCTGGCTTCGCCAGCGTTGCGCGGCGCTGATCGATCCCGGCGTCAGGTGTTGCGCAGTGTGTTGGTGTTCGCCTCAGCCGGTTCGCTGGGCTGGTTGGGCTGGCGCAGTGAAACCTCCCAGAACCTGTTCGCCGATTTTCGCACCGCCGTGGGTGAGCGCCGTGAGTTTCGGTTGGCCGATGGCAGCTCGTTGCTGCTCAACACCGACACGTCGGTCAACCTTCGTTACGACGGTCGTCAACGTCTACTCGAACTCGTGCGGGGCGAGATACTTGTGACGACCGCTGTCGATCTCTTGCAGAGGCCGTTCAAGGTGCTCACCCGGCATGCAGAGGTGCTGGCGCTCGGGACGCGTTTTATTGTCCGCTCCCATGAGCAGGGCGGCTGGGTGGCGGTGATCGAGAAGGCCGTAGAGGTCCGCTCGGCTGGCGGTGGCTCGACGGTGCGCCTGGAGGCCGGGCAGTCCCTGGACTTCGATGGCCACTTACTGAGCGCGGTACGGCGCAACGATGCTGCGATCGGTGCCTGGCAAACAGGAAGCATTATTGCCATTAACTGTCCATTGGCCGAGTTGCTGGCCGACCTTTCTCGCTATCGCACAGGCGTGCTGCGCTGTGATCCGCATATTGCCCAACTGAAGGTGTCCGGCGCTTTTCCCATTGATAACACCGACCTGGCGCTGGCTGCGCTGGAGAGTGGGTTCTCGCTACGGATCACTCGCTACAGCCGATATTGGGTCGATGTGTCGAGCAGTGATCCGCTGGTGAACTGAAAGTAATTTTCCTGCCTTTGCACTTTTCATACGCATGGTTCGGCTCATCCCTCAGTGGGTTTTTATTGATCGTTATTGGGGGAGGGTAAGCATGTCTCGGGTGTACAAGCCTGGTCGTCTGGCGAGCGCAGTGAAGGTCGGGCTAATGGCGGTAACGACGGCCGGCGTCTGGTCAACGGCAACGATTGCGGCACAGGTGCCGGCGCAACAGCAGAATTCGGTGAAGTCCTTCAACATTCCCGGGGGCAGTCTGACCGAAGTCCTCAGCCATTTCGCCAGTGCGGCGGGTGCTGCGATTTCCTTTGATGCGCGACAAATCGACGGGTTGAATTCCCCGGGACTCAACGGTGCGTTCGGTATCAACGAAGGGTTTGCGCGGATTCTGGCTGGCAGCGGTCTGCAAGCCGAACCCCAGGCCAACGGTACTTATGCTCTGCGACCCATACCGGCTGCCGGCTCGGCGCTGGAACTGGGCGCTACCAACATCAATGGACAAATGCTCGGCGCGACCACCGAATACAGCGGCTCGTACACCACGGGTGCGGTCACCATCGGCAAGGGAGAGCACTCGCTCAAGGAAACGCCGCAATCGGTCACGGTGATGACGCGCAAGATGCTCGATGACCAGAACCTGAACACCATCGACCAGGTCATGGAAAAGACCCCGGGCATCACCGTCTACGACTCGACCATGGGTGGCAAGTACTTCTATTCGCGCGGATTCCGGATGTCGGGCCAGTATCAGTACGACGGTGTACCTCTGGACATGGGCAACCTCTATGTTCAGGCGGACAGTTTCAGCGGTGACATGGCGTATTACGACCGTGTCGAAATCCTTCGCGGCGCAGCGGGAATGATGAAAGGCGCGGGCGGCACCGCCGGCGGGGTGAACTTCGTGCGCAAACGTGGTCAGACTGCCCCGCACACCGACATCACCTTGTCCGGCGGCAGCTGGGACAATTATCGCGGACAGGTCGACACCGGTGGCCCGCTGAACGAAGCTGGCACGATACGTGGCCGGGCCGTGGTCGCCGAGCAGAGCCGGCATTACTTTGTAGACGACGCCAGCCGCAAGGATCAGGTGTATTACGGCGCGCTCGACGTTGATCTGAGCCCCGACACGACGCTCGGGTTGGGAGTCGCCTATGAAGACGTGGACGCCAGCCCTTGCTGGGGTGGCCTGCCGCGCTACAAGGACCGCAGCGACTTGAAGCTCAGCCGCTCGACCTGCCTCGATCCCTCGTGGAACACCTGGCGCAGCCAGCGTACCACCGTCTTCAGTGATTTGAATCACCAGATCAACGACGACTGGAGCTTGAAGGTCGCCAGTGTTTATACAAAAAACACCCAGGACATCAAGTACGCATTCGCCTCCGGCGCCGTGACGCCTGGCACGAATACCACCAGGCTGCTGGGCAGCCTGTACGATTACGATCAAGTCGATTACGGTCTGGACGCCTACGTGGATGGCAAGTTCGACGCGTTCGGCCAGCAACATGAATTGGTCGTGGGCTTGAACGCCAGCCGATCGAAAAAGGACGACTTCTACTCGGTGGCGTTTCTGCCGCAACGGCAGAATGTGTTCACCCCCGACAAGCATATTGCGGAACCGGATGACCGCTACTTTATCGACAACTCGTCTCGCGGCGGGCCGGTCAATTCAGTGACTGAACAGAAGGGCATTTACTCGACACTGCGTTTGAAACTGACTGATCCGCTGACATTTGTCATCGGCAGCCGGGTGAGCTGGTACAACGCCGATACCGACTCCGACTTTATCAACACGGGCACCTCGGAACACTCCAGCACTACCGAGACCGGGCAGGTTACGCCGTTTGCCGGTGTGCTGCTGGACCTGAGCGAGAACCTGACGGCCTACGCCAGCTATTCGGATATCTTTACCCCGCAAGGCAATTACCGCTCAGAAGGTGGTTCGGCGCTCAAGCCGCTGGTGGGCCAGAGTTATGAGCTGGGAATCAAGGGCGCCTGGTTCGACGGTCGACTGAACAGCGCCTTCAACCTGTTCCGGACGATCCAGAAAGATCAGGCGCAGACTGACTTCAACTCCTCCTGCCCATCGTCCGATGGTTTCTGCTACGTCAATGCCGGCAAGGTTCGCGCCCAGGGTTTCGAGGCCGAGATCAGCGGTGAAGTCATTGAACACCTGCAAGTGCTGGCGGGTTACACCTACACCCAGACCAAAACCCTCGATGACATCGACACCGGCCTGAACGGCGCAGCGTTCAACACTTATGTACCACGGCATGTGTTGCGCATGTGGGGCGATTACGCCCTGAGCGGGTCGTTTGAGCGGTTCACGATCGGTGCCGGGGTCAACGCGCAAAGCGATAACTTCCGGGTTTCACCTGCCAGTGGCGAGAAAATCAGCCAGTCGGGTTATGCGATCTGGAACGGCCGCATCGGTTACCGCATCGACGACACCTGGTCGGTTGCGCTCAACGGCAACAACCTGTTCGACAAGCGCTACTACGCGACCATCGGTACCGAGACCTTCGGTAACTACTACGGTGATCCACGCAACTTTATGATGTCGGTCAAAGCGAGTTTCTAACGCAGACAGCGATGCAAACGCCACGCAGCCGGTGAACGGCCAGGGCACGGTGACACTCGGCTTGATCTTGCTGCAGTGCCTGCTATCCTACGCGCCCTTCACGCAAGCGGCGTTCCATACCGTGCCCCTGTCGTTCAGTAACTGGATGGTGGCATTGGGCATTGGCGTACTGGTTTTCTTCGCGGTGGAACTCGAAAACTGGTGGTGCGTCGTTGGAAGGCGAGCAAGAGCGCTTAGCTACGGATTCGCACACCCTGTGCTGCAGGGTGTGCTACCGCTTCAGGACTTTTCCTGCTGCCGGGCAAACGTCATACGACTTGAGAAAATCGGTCTAAAGTCTTTGCTGCAGGCCCGTTCTATTTTTAACCCCAGCACCCTCGACAGGATCGAGGCGTGTATGGCGTGCATTGTTTTGCAAACGCGCCCGACTGGATGGACTGAAGTCCTATGCCCTCATGGAGGTGGCTATTGCATGTGTCGACACCGGTATTGCCCGGTCTTCCCGACAGACAAGCGGAAATGCGCACCGGTGGCCTGTACTGGCTGGCCTGCGAATCGCCGGACACCGCCGACCGGCTGTGCACGCAGTTACTGATGAGCCTGCCGGCCTCGGCGCGGGCCTTGCTGGTCAATGCCGCCGGCGCTTCGCGCGATCTGGTCAAGGCGATTCCCGATGACCGCGGGCCGGGGCATCTGACCCTGTTCGACCTGCCCGCGATGTCCCCCAGACGCCTGATTCAGGCGGTGCGCCAGGACGTACCACGGGTGCGCGGCGGGGAGCAGGCGATCTGGCTGATCCGGGTGCCGCACAAAGGCTGGGATGAACTGGTGGCTGAATCCCTGGCGCTGTGGTGCTGCCGTGCCCAGGACTGGTTGCGTTCGGTGGGCAGTACGCTGCTGGTTGTCGGTGATACACCGCCGCCGGCGTTGCTGGATATTCTGGTGCGCCACAACGACAACATTTCCGGCCTGGCTCAGGTCTACGTTGCCCAGGGCGCGCGGCACCTGCTGGTGCACTTCTGGAGTAACGACGCGGGCGTCAACGGCCCGCATGATTTCCTCCTGCTCGACGAAGGCAGCGGTTTCCGGGTGTCGCCTCGCCCTGAGGATGACAGCGCCGCGCCAATCGCCAACGATCAGCGCCAAGTGCTGGCAGACACCGCCGTGCTGGCCGGCGAGGCGCCACCGACTGCGCAATGGCAACTGTTCGACGACCCGGACGCGCTGCTGGAGCGGGGCATGGATGCACAGGCGGCGACAGTGATCTTCGCGTTGAGCGGCACCGACGATGTCAATGCGCTTGCCAGACGCCTGTACCAGTTGCGCAGTCATTGTGGGCGCGCGGTCAAGCTGGTGGTGCGCGAGATGTTGCAAGGCCTGCGGCAGCACGAAGAACAGTTGCTGCTGGCCTGCGGCGCGAACCTGGTGGTGCCGCTGGGAACACCGTTTCTGCGTTTTCTGACCCTGGTGCGCTCTATCCAGGGGCACCGCTGGCAGCGTCCGATGGCGGCCGAACCGTCTGCTCTGCTGGCCCGCCTGCAGCCACTGCAGGTGCGTGGCAGCCTGTCGCCACGGGCTTTCGCCGCTGCGGCGAAGAAGATGGCCGACAACACTGTCGGCACTGAGGTGCGCCACCAGTTGCTGCGCTTGCAGCCCTTGCCAACACTCAGTCCAACCGTAGTGCTGCAGCAGCTGCAACTGCGCCGCTATGGCGATATCGCCTGCATTGCCGGTGATGTGCCTTATCTGTTCCTGTTCGCCTGCAGCCCGTCGCTGGTCGACGCCGCGTTGCGCAATGTGTTCCGGTTGCCCTGGCAGGATGTGCTCGCCGGTTACGAAAGTGTACTGCCCTCGCAAGTACTGACGATGGCGCAGTTCCAGTCCGATGAGAGCGCCCCGGTCGACGCCCTGGTGCTCGACCCGGCTGACGCGCAGCCGGACGTTGAGGCGTTCCGGGCGCTGCAACCACAGAAGATTTCCCTGCAAGCGCTGGAGGCGCGCCCATGACCTATGAAGAACTGCTGTGGGTCATTGGCCTCACTGCCGTATTGACTGCGCCGCTGGCGATTGCCTTGTTCCTGTTGGGACAGCGTCTTGTCACCTGGTTCGATCGCCGCTTGCCACCGCGCCACCTCATCGCCCGGGGTGTGCGGATTAATCATGATGCCGAAAAGGAGGGCGTCCATGAGTGACGCGGTCGCCACAGCGCCGGTACTGAAATGGCCGGAACTGGGGCTATGGAACCTGTATTTTCTCGCCAAGTTTGTCTTGTTATGGATGGGCCTGCTGGACTTCAACGCACTGCTCAATCTGCTGCTCGCGGCCGGGCTGCTGTTGCCTTTGCCAGGGCCATGGCTGCCGCGCCTGCGCAACGTCGTTGCGGTGCCGCTAGGGGCCGCGCTGCTCTACAAAGACACCTGGTACCCGCCGATCCGCAGGCTGTTCGAGCAGTCCGAGGTGCTGGCGTTTTCTGTCGACTACGTCATTGACCTGCTTGGGCGTTTCGTCAACTGGGATGTGCTCGGCGTGCTCTTCGCCATCGGCCTGGCCTACCTGTTCATCGCCCCCTGGGTGCGCCTGACCCTGATCACCGTCGCGTTGTTGCTGTGGGTGTACCTCGCCGGTGCCTTGCCAGCCTTCAATGTGCCTGTGCAGTCGGTTGCCGGCGAGGTCAGCGCGACCCAGGGCGCCAGTAACCAGGTGGCTGAAAGCAAGGCGGTCGATGCCTGGCTGGAGCAGTTCTACCGCGAGCAGGCGGGCAAGATGACCCGCTTCCCGGAGCGTAATCCCACGGCCGAACCTTTCGACCTGCTGGTGCTCAACGTGTGCTCGCTGGCCTGGGACGATCTGGAAGATGCCGGCATGCGTGACAACGCCTTGTTCCGGCGCATGAATGTGGTGTTCGACCGCTTCAACTCGGCGACCTCGTACAGCGGCCCGGCAGCGATCCGTATGCTGCGTGCCAGTTGTGGCCAGCCGCATCACATCAAACTGTACGAGCCGGCGAACGAGCAGTGCATGCTGTTCGACAATCTGGCCAAGCTCGGTTACAGCCCCGAGTTGATGCTCAACCACAACGGCCCGATCACCCGCAAGTACATGACCTTCCTCGCCGGTCAGCACCTGCCTGCACCGCTGATGAGCAGCGATGATTTCCCCACGGCGCTGAAGTCGTACGACGGCGCCAACATTGCCCGCGACCATGACGTGCTGCAGGCCTGGTGGGCGCACCGGATCAAGGAGCAGAAACCGGCGGTGTCGCTGTTCTACAACACCATCACCCTGCATGACGGCAACCGCATCACCAATGCCGATGGCAGCACCCGGCGCGCCTCGTTCCAGGAACGGGCGAAGAACTTCCTCGGCGACATTGACCAGTTCATCGACATGATCCAGCAAAGCGGGCGGCGCGTGGTGCTGGTGCTGGTGCCCGAACATGGCGCGGCGGTGCACGGCGACCGCATGCAGATTTCCGGCATGCGCGAGATCCCGTCGCGCTCCATCACCCACGTACCGGCGGCCATCAAGCTGATCAACATGGGCGAAAACGACCGGCAGGGCCCTCAGCATGTCACCACGCCAGCCAGCTACCTGGCGGTTTCCGAGCTGATTGCTCGACTGTACGCGCAGCAGGGCGGGCCGCTTGACCTGGCGGCGTTGACACACGACCTGCCGACCACAGCGGCGGTTTCGGAGAACTCCGATTCTGCGGTGGTCGAGCTCCAGGGCCGGCCCTATGTGCGCATCAAGGGGCAGACGCAATGGATGCTGTATCCCGAATGAGCCCGCAGAAACGAGGAAGCGATATGAGCGAGGACGAGCGGAAACTGCGCAGCGATGACATCGCCCGGCTCAAACAGCGCCTGGGCGATGAAGACATGCCGTACCAGGACATCAGTCGCGAAGGCGAGCTGCTTGCCGCGTGCCGGCGCTGGCCGTTGTTGGCTGAAAGCGAGGGCTGGTCGAGCGATAGCGACGTGACGCAAGCGCAGGCCAGTCACAAGGCGCCGCATCTATGACGGTGGTGGCACTGAGCGGTATTCGTGGTGGCGTCGGCACGACGTCGGTGGTTGCCGGCCTGGGCTTTGCCTTGCACCTGCTGCAGCAGCGCGTGCTGATGGTCGACCTGCACCCGCGCAACCTGTTGCGCCTGCACTGCAACCTGGCCCTGGATGCGCGGCACGGTTGGGCGACTGTCGACCAGGACGCCGAGGGACGCTGGAGCGAGGCCTTGCTGCAGGTGGTGGAGGGCTTGTACCTGCTGCCATTCGGGCAACTGCCGGTGGATGCGCTGAGCGCGCTGGAGCAGCGTCAGCGTGCCCAGCCGCAGGAATGGTCGCAACGCTTGCAAACCTTGCAGCCGCACTTTGACTGGATCCTGCTGGACCTGCCCGCCACGCTACCCGCCGGGCAAGCGGCGCTGCCGCTGTTGCCGGAGGCGACGATGCGTGTCCGGGTCGTGGAGGCGGACGCCGCTTGCCATGCGCTGCTGAGTACCGAAGGGGCGGGCGACGACTTGCTGCTGGTCAACCGTTTCGACCCGATCAGCCAGTTGCAACGCGACCTGTTGCTGCTCTGGGGCGAACGCCATGCGCAACTGATTCCCCAGGTGATCCACCGCGACGAGGCCATGGCCGGCGCGCTGGCCTGGAAGAGCCCGGTGGGCCATTACGCGCCAGACTCCCTTGCCAGCCATGACGTGCGCAGCCTGGCGACCTGGTTACTGGCACAGGAGGCACATCGCGTATGAATCGCTATCGCGCCTATCGCCAGCGCGGCGCACGTCCGTTCACGGCGGTCGTGCTCAGTGTCGGTGCCAGTCTGGCCTGGGTGTTTCTGCGCCTGGACTCGCCGCAGTGGCAACGGTTGCTGCGTAACTGGCGTCAGTACTACCCGCAGCTTGCGCAAAAGCGTCCAAGCCTGGGCGACCCGCTGCGTGGCCTGGTGCAGACCCTCTGGCTGTTGCTGCTACGCCCCGCACGCCCGGCACGGGGTGCCGATCTGAAGCGGGGTAAAGGCATTCGCTGGGGGCAACGCCTGGGTCGTGGACTGTACACTGCAGTGCAACGGGTACGCCTGCCGCTGGTAGGGCTGATGCGCAGGCTGCCGCGGCTTATCGGCCACAGCGACGCCCTGGCGCAGACGCAGCGCCGGATCAAGGCGAGCGGCTCGACCGGCGAGCGGGTGTTCTACTGGACCCTGGCAGTGGTCGGGATGGTCATCGCGCTGCTGTGCATTACCTCGCCCTTCAACCTCTATGCACAGCTGGTATTCGTCGTCACCCTGGGCGCGATGGCGATGCTGATGCGCTATATGCCCGGGCGCTTTCCGACCCTGATGATGATCATTCTGTCGATCACCATCTCCTGCCGTTACCTGTGGTGGCGCTACACCTCGACGCTGCACTGGGCCAACGATCTCGACCTGATCCTGGGCATGATCCTGTTGCTGGCCGAGACCTATTCGTGGCTGGTGCTGATCCTCAGTTTCGTGCAAAGCGTCTGGCCATTGCGCCGGCCGGTGCTGGCGTTGCCAGAAGACCGGCGCGTGTGGCCGAGCGTCGATCTGGTGATCCCGACCTACAACGAAGACCTGTCGGTGGTGCGTACCACGGTCATGGCCGCGCTCGGCCTCGACTGGCCGCGCGACAAACTCAAGGTGTACATCCTTGATGACGGTGCCCGCGCGTCGTTTCGGGCGTTCGCCAAAGAGATCGGGGTCGGTTACATCGACCGTCACGATAACCGCGGCGCCAAGGCGGGCAACCTCAACCACGCGCTGGAGCGTTTGAGCGGCGATCTGGTCGCGGTGTTCGACTGCGACCACATTCCGGTGCGGGCGTTCCTGCAGTTGACCGTCGGCTGGTTCCTCCAGGACCCGAAAATGGCCCTGGTGCAGACGCCGCACCACTTCTTTTCCGCCGACCCGTTCGAGCACAACCTCGGCTCGTTCCGCCGCAAACCCAACGAAGGCGAGTTGTTCTATGGCCTGATCCAGGATGGTAATGACCTGTGGAACGCCACGTTCTTCTGCGGCTCATGCGCGGTATTGCGCCGCTCGGCGCTGGACGACATTGGCGGTTTCGCCACCCAGACCGTCACTGAAGACGCCCACACCGCCTTGCGCCTGCACCGCGCCGGCTGGAACTCGGCGTACATGCGCATTCCCCTGGCGGCGGGCCTGGCCACCGACAGCCTGGCGGCCCATGTGCGTCAGCGTATTCGCTGGGCACGCGGCATGGTGCAGATCTTCCGCCTGGACAACCCGTTGCTGGGCAAGGGCCTGAGCCTGTTCCAGCGCCTGTGCTACGCCAACGCCATGCTGCACTTCCTGTCCGGGTTGCCGCGGCTGATCTTCCTCACCGCGCCGCTGGCGTTCCTGCTGCTGCACGCCTACGTGATCTATGCCCCGGCGGTGTTGCTGTTGCTCTATGTGCTGCCGCACATGCTGCATGCCAGCCTGGTCAACTCACGGGTCCAGGGGCCGTATCGGCAAACCTTCTGGGGCGAAGTCTACGAGTCGGTGCTGGCCTGGTACATCATGCGTCCGACCCTGGTGGCGCTGTTCTCGCCCAAGCGAGGCAACTTCGACGTCACCGTCAAAGGTGGCATGAACGAGAGCGACCGGCTCGACTGGCGCATCGCCCGGCCTTACCTGGTGCTGGCCGCGTTCAACGTGGTGGGCCTGGCCTTCGCGGTGTGGCGCTTCTTCTACGGGCCGAGCAACGAGTACGGCACGGTGATCGTCAGTTCGCTGTGGGTGATCTACAACCTGCTGTTGATCGGTGCGGCCCTGGCGGTGGCGGCCGAGGTTCGCCAGGTGCGGCGCTTCCAGCGCGTACCGGTGAAGCTGCCGGCGGCCTTGCGCCTGGCGGACGGCCACCTCTATCCGGGGCTGCTCTACGACTACTCCGACAGCGGTGCCGGGATCGAGCTGGAAAGCGCCCGCGCGCTGGCGCCGGACACCCAGGTGCAGTTGCTGCTGGAGCGGGCCGGGCGCGAGTTCGTGTTCCCCGGCCGGGTCATGCGCAGCGTCGGGCACCAGGTCGGCATCAGCCTGGCGGAGCTGACCGTGCAGCAACGTATCGACTACGTCCAGTGCACCTTCGCCCGCGCCGACAACTGGCTTGGCTGGAGCGACAGCCATGTACCGGACCGCCCACTGCGCAGTTTCTTCGACGTGCTGGCGCTGGGCGCCATGGGCTACTACCGGGTCATCGAATATGCCCCGGCCTGGGTGCGCCTGCCGGCCATGCCGATCATAGGCGCAACCCGCTGGGTGCTCAGCTTCTTCCCGCGGATGCCGCGTCCCATTCCCTCCGACTCAATGAAGAGTACGACATGAAGCGTTCATTCCTGTCTCCATGGACCCTGGCTCTGCTACTGGCGGCCATGGGCCTGCCGTTTACCCTGGCCGCCGAAGAGCAGCCAGCGACCCCTCCCGCCGCGCCACAGGTACCCCACTGGTTGCGCGCGCAAACCTTCGAAAGCCTCGGACGCGGTAGCGACAGTCTGCTGATGGGCGTGCGCAACAGCGACCAGATCGAATTCAGCCTGCGCCGCGACCGCCTTGCCAGCAGCGTCGAGCTGGAGTTGAACTTCACCCCGTCACCGGCGCTGGTGCCACGCCTGTCGCACCTGCGGGTGTACCTCAACGACGAACTCATGGGCGTGGTGCCGATCAGTGCCGACGATATCGGCCAGCCGCGCCAGCAACGCATGGCCCTCGATCCGAAACTGGTACAGGACTTCAACCGCGTGCGCGTGGAGTTCGTCGGCCACTACACCGACATCTGCGAAGACCCGGCACACAGTTCGCTATGGTTGAACGTCAGCCGCAAAAGCGTGATCCGCGTCGATGAACAGGCACTGGTCACCGACAACGACCTGGCGTATTTCCCGCTGCCGTATTTTGATGCGCGCGACACTGACCAGCTGAGCATTCCCATGGTCTTCGCCGGCAGCCCCGGGCTAGGCGAGCAGAAGGCCGCGGCGATACTTGCCTCGTATTTCGGCAGCAAGGCGAAATGGCGCATGGCGACCTTCCCGGTGCTCTACAACCAGCTACCGGCGCAGACCGCGACGCAGCCGCTGCCGAGCATCGTCTTCGCCACCAACGACCGGCGCCCGGCGTTCCTGGCCGACCTTGAGCGCTTTCCACCGGTGGAAGGGCCGGTGATCCAGCAGATCACCCACCCGGACAACCGCTACAGCAAGGTGCTGCTGGTGCTGGGCCGCAACGAAGACGACCTGGTCAAGGCCGCCTCGGCACTGGCCTTGGGCACTGACTTGTTCCGTGGCTCGCGGGTGGCAGTGGAAGGGGTTCAGGAACTCAAGCCACGCGAACCCTACGATGCGCCGAACTGGGTGCGCACCGACCGTCCGGTGCGCTTCGCCGAACTGCAGGACTACCCGGGCCAGCTGCAGGTCAACGGCCTGCGGCCACAACCGATCGAACTGTCGCTCAACGTGCCGCCTGACCTGTTCGTCTGGCGCAATCAGGGGGTTGCCGTGCAAACCCTGTATCGCTACACGCCACCGGTGGTGACCGATGAATCACGCCTGACCATCCGTCTCAACGACCACTTCGTCGGCAGCATTCCGCTGCCAGGTTCCGATGGCATGGGCGCGGCGTTGCAGGAACTGCGCTCGCGGGTGTTCTCCTCGGATGCCTCGACGCTGTCCGACAAGACGCTGGTCCCCGCGGCGAAAGTCGAAGACCGCAACAAACTGCGCTACGACTTCAGCTTCGCCAGCAAGGTCGGCAATGCCCAGAACGGTCAGTGCCAGACCTTCCTGCCGGCAGACGTGCAGGCAGCCATCGACGAGAACTCGACCATCGATCTGTCCGGCTACTACCACTACATCGCCATGCCCGACCTGCGTGCGTTCGCCCGTAGTGCGTTCCCGTTCAGCCGCATGGCCGACCTGTCGCAGACCTTGTTGCTGATGCCAGGCAAACCCAATGAACTGCAACTGGGCACCATGCTTGACCTGGTCGCCGGGATGGCCTCGCGTATCGGTTACCCGGCACTCGGGCTGCAACTGGCTGACGACTGGGCGGTGGCCGCCAAGGCTGACGCCGACCTGCTGGTGCTGGGCCCGCTGCCGGACGACCTGCGCAGCGGCAACGGCCGTGAGCTGAACCTGCTGCTCGACCGTTCGCGCGACTGGCTGCGCCAGGCCCGCTCGCCGTGGCCGCTGGATGCCAGCAGTGCGCAGCGCTTGCGTGAAGATGTACGCAACAAACCCGCCAGCCAGGTCGATGTGATCGCACGCGCACCGATTGCGGCGATCACCGGCATGCAGTCGCCGTTTCACTCGCAACGCAGCATCGTTGCGCTGCTGGCCAGCGACGATGCCGACTACGCGCTGCTGCGCCAGGCCCTGACCGATCCCGGCAAGCTCAATGAGCATGTCCGCGGCTCGGTCAGCCTGATCCGCAGCAGTGGCGTCAGCAGCCACTATGTCGGCGACACTTACTTCGTCGGTCGCCTGCCGTGGTGGATGCTGCTCTGGGTGAAGCTCTCCTATCATCCGGTGCTGTTGGCCCTGGGCGCGGTGCTGAGCATTGTCCTGCTGGGTGTGGTGGCCTGGCGTCTGCTGGCCTGGGTAGCGCGCCGGCGTCTGCTTGAGGGCAAGGAATGACCGCTTCGAAGTGGCTGCTGGGCGGCGCGCTGTGGCTGTGCGCGTCGTTCGCCACGGCCAGTTGCTGGCCGGCCTGGGAGCAGTTCAAGGCTGACCTGGTCAGCCCTGACGGCCGGGTGATCGACCCGGCCCAAGGACGCATCAGTACCTCGGAAGGGCAGACGTACGGGCTGTTCTTCGCCCTGGTGGCGAACGATCACGAGCGCTTTAAACAACTGCTCAACTGGACCGAGAACAACCTCGCCGGCGGCAACCTGAGCAAGCAGTTACCGGCGTGGAAATGGGGTCAGGACGAGAAAGGCAGCTGGCGCGTGCTCGACAGCAACAACGCCAGCGATGCCGACCTGTGGCTGGCCTACAGCCTGCTGGAGGCCGGGCGCTTGTGGGCCGTGGCCGAGTACCGCGAACTGGCCATCCAGGTGCTCTGGCGGGTTGCCGCACAGACCTTGCGGCCACTGCCGGGCGTCGGTGTGATGTTGCTGCCGGGTGACCGCGGCTTTACCACTGCGCAGGGAACCCGGCTGAACCCCAGCTACCTGCCGCCGCAGGTGCTGGAGCGTTTTGCCGAACTGGCGCCGCTCTGGGAGGAGCTGGCGCGCAACAGCCGCAAATTGCTGCTCGACAGCGCCCCCAAGGGCCTGGCGCCCGACTGGCTGGCGGTGCGCGACAACGGCAGCTTGGTCAGCGACCCGGTCAATGGCGCCAAGGGTAGCTACGATGCCATCCGCGTGTACCTGTGGCTGGGCATGCTCGATCCAGCTGCCAGCGGTCGTCAGGCATTGCTTGAACGCTACCGGCCAATGGTTGCCTTGACCCTCAAACAGGGCGCTCCGCCGGAAACCGTCAATGTCGAAACCGGTGAGGCCAGCGGCCAAGGGCCGGTAGGCTTTTCTGCCGCCTTGCTGCCGCTGCTGGCGGCGCTGAAAGAACAGCACGGCCTGCAACAGCAGCGTCAGCGTTTGCTGCAGTCGCCGGCCAGCGGTTACTACAACCGCGTACTGAGCCTGTTTGGCCAGGGATGGGATGAGCGTCGTTATCGATTCGACGCCAAAGGACGACTGGTGCCAGGCTGGGAAAAAGCGCAATGCGAAAACTGACGACATTACTGTGCCTGAGCGCGGTACCCCTGACGCTGCTGGCCCAGCCCGCAGACCGTAGCGAACAGCGCGAGTGGCTGATGCAGCAGATTCGCCTGGGTGAAGCGACGCATCGCGAAAGCCTGGTGGAAGACTCCCTGGCGCGCTTGCGCCTGCTGGAACCGGACAACCTCGACGCGCTCAGCGCCTCGATCCGCCAGGCGGTGCGCACCCGCGAACTTGATCGCGCCCGGCAACTGTATGCCGACCTGCATCGGCTGGCCCCGGACAGCGCGCAAGACCGGCAGATGCTGCGCCTGCTGGAAATGAACAGCGGGGAGGGCGAGCAAACCCTGCAACAAATCCGCCTGCTGGCCACGGCCGGGCGTTTCGAAGAGGCGCTGACGCGTTATGAGGCGGCCTTTGGCAAGGGCGAACCGCCAAGCCTGGAGCTGGCGCTGGAGTACTGGCGTATTCGCAGTCGCTTGCCCGATCAGTTGCCGACCACCATCGACCACCTCTACACCCTGGACAAGCAGTACCCGGGCAGTCCCGAGCTGCAGCAGTTTCTCGCCGAGCAGTTGTTTCGTGCCAAACGCAACGACGAGGCCCTGTCCGTGGTCAAGCGCATGGCCGGTGAAAGCCAGTCGCGCAACCTCGCTGCCGGCCTGGAGTACGCCTACCTGAGCAAGCAACCGGTCAGCGATGCCAGCGTCCGCGCCTGGCAGGCGTTCCTTGACCGCTACCCGGGGGACTCTCACCAGGTGCAAGTGCAGGAGCTGCTGGCCGGGCAACAAAAACTCACCGGTGATCCGGCCTGGCGCGCCGGTCAGCTGGGCATCCGCATGCTGGTGGAAAAACGCACACCAGCGCTGGCCGAGCGCAATTTGCGCAAAGCCCTGGCCGCGTACCCGAAGGACGCCACCCTCAAGGGCTACCTGGGCCTGGCCCTGGCGCGTCAGGGCCGTCGTCAGGAAGCGGTCGACTGGCTCAAGCAGGCAGTCGCCGAAGAGCAGGACACCTACATCCTCAGTAAATGGCACGAACTGCTGGCGTCCACCGAGTACTGGCTGCTGATGCAGCGCGGTCGTCAGGCGCTGAACGCAGGCAATTACAACGTCGCCCAACAGGCGTATGAAGAGGCCGCCCGCCGCGATCCCAAGGAGCCGCTGGCGCTGCTCGGCCTGGGTAACGTGGCGATGGCGCGCAAGCAACTGCCGCGCGCCGAGCAGTACTACCTGCAAGCGTCGCGCTTGCAACCGGGCAACGAAAACACCGTGCGTGCCTTGTCGCGGTTGTACCAGGCGCAATCGCCGGCGCGCCACTCGCGCTACGTCGCCAGCTTGCCGGCCAGGCAGCGTCAGTGGGCTGCGCAGTCCGCCGGTGGTCAGTCGTCTGGCAGTTCGCAACTGGAACTGTTGCGCGGCCAGGCCCGGCAGTCGCTGGATCGCCAGGATTGGGCAGGCGCCGAGCGTCAATTGAGCCAGGCCCGCCAGCTCGCCCCGAACGATCCGTGGCTGGCCAGCGACCTGGCCCGTGCCTTGCGCATGCAGGGCAAGGGGCCGCAAGCTGATGCGGTGTTCGCCGATCTGCTGTCGCGCCAGGGCCAGGAGCCGACCGCACGCTTCGCCCATGGTTTGTACCTGGAGGCGGACGGGCGCAGTCAGGCCGGGCTGGACACCCTTGAACAGGTGCCCGCCAGGCAGTGGAACGACAGCATGCAGGCCTTGCACAAACGCTTGCAGCGTCAGGTTGTTCTCGATCGATCCCGCGCGCTCGCCGACAGCGGCGACATTGCCGGGGCAATGGCCGTACTGGAAGGGCAACTGGCCGCCAACCAGCCCGTCGCGCAACAGATTGGCGACCTGCAGCAACTGGCCGGCTGGGCGCGGCAGTCGGCTGACCTGAGCGCCGCCGATGGTTACTACAGCCGTATCCTGGCCTTGCAACCGGACGATACGCAGGCGCGCCTGGGGCATATCGAGGTGCTGATCGAGCGGGGTGAAATCACTGCTGCCCGGCAGATGCTGCAGCAGAATGAACCGCAGATACCTGTAGACCGCGTCGACGAACGCCGGCGCCTGGGCAATGCCTGGGCCGCGGTGGGTGAACGTGACAAAGCGCGGGTGCTGCTGGCCGACGTCGCCCGGCGCAAGACCAGCCCGGACGCCTTGCTCTACCGCGACCTGGCGCGCATGGTGCCGAACGCACAGGCCGACCAGGCGCTGGATTACTACGCACTGGCCATGCGCGATGCCGGGTTGCTGAGCGCCGAACAGGCCAGCCCGCGCGATGACATCGCCTTGACCCGCGCCAGCCGCGCCAAGGATGAAAACGACTGGTTGCGGCAAAGCCTGCGCCGGGATGTCGACAAGCTCTATCAGCGGCAGAGTCCGACCGTGACCGTCCAGCAGGATTACGGCTGGCGCGACAACGATGGTGCCGAAGGCATTTCCGATCTCACCACCTCGACCACCATGGTCCATGCGCAGATGCCGGTCGGCAATGGCCTCGGCTTTGCCCGCGTCGAGCAGGTGGCGCTGCGTGCGTCCAGTTTCGATACCGGCGCCGACGGTCGGCACCACGAAGCCTTCGGCAGTTGTTCATTTGGCGGGGAAGGAGTCACCAACACGGGGTGCCCTGGCGGCAAGGAAACGGCCGATGGCCTTACCCTGGCCGCCGGATGGCAGGGCGACGGCGTCAGCGCCGACATCGGCACCTCGCCCATGGGCTTCGAGGTGCAGAACCTGTTGGGCGGCGTCACCTTCGATGGCAAGTCCCACGGTATCGGCTGGTCGCTGACCGGTTCGCGGCGGCCGATGAACAACTCGTTGCTGTCCTACGCCGGTGCCGAGGACCCGCGCACCGGTATCAGCTGGGGTGGCGTGACGGCTACCGGCCTGACGCTGGGTCTGAGCCGTGATCGTGGCCTGGACGATGGCGTGTGGGCCAGCCTCGGATACCACTGGCTGCAAGGCAAGAACGTCGAAGACAACAAGCGCTGGCGCGCCCTGGGCGGTTACTACTACCGGCTGATCAACCGCGTCGACGAAGAACTGCGCATCGGTGCCACGGCCATGACCTGGCAGTACGACCGCAACCTCAGCGGCTACACCCTGGGCCAGGGTGGCTACTACAGCCCGCAGCGTTACCTGTCGTTCGGCGTGCCGGTCAGCTACGCCTGGCGCAACCCTGACTGGTCGGTTTACCTGGAAGGCTCGCTGGGCTATTCCTGGGCACGCAGTGACGACGAGCGGACTTTCCCGCTGTCTTCAGTCAATGACGACATCGTCAACCACTATGGTGGGGCGCCAGGAAATATCGACGGTACGCGTGAAGGTGACAACAACCAAGGCCTGGGTTATCTGGCCCAGGCCCTGGTCGAGCGGCGCCTGGATGATCATTGGGTGCTGGGCGGCGGGTTCACCCTGCAGCGCAGCGAAGACTACTCACCCAATCGTGCGTTGCTTTATCTGCGGTACAGCTTTGACCCGTGGCAGGGCAACCTGCCGTTGCCGGTGAATCCGCTCAAGCCTTATGCGGAGTTTCGTTGAAACCGATGGAACAGGAGTGTGCACTGTGAGCGAAGATACAAAAGTCAAAGGACCCGCTTCGTACTTTCCTTCGATTGAAAAAAAGTACGGGCAACCCATCAC
>JBOICD010000005.1:0-25220 GCA_050739855.1 Pseudomonas sp. | reverse complement strand
CCCTGTGGGAGCGGGCTTGCCCCGCGATGATGCTGTTAGCAATTGTTACGGCCTGGACATAGTCCAGGCCGTTTTCATTTACAGTTCATTGTCTTAGCAACGTAAGCTCAAGGTAAATTGCCGGTAAAGGCGCTTTGCTTATCCTGCTGCAGTGCTTATCGTTCAGCCTCCTCAAAAGAATTCTTTCCAGTCCAATGGTCGATCAATCGATGCTTTCTCGTTCCCGTTCCCCTCGTCGCTGGCTTGTCAGCCTGCTGATCCTGCTGCTGGTTGCCGGCCTGTGCTGGTGGCTGTGGCCGTCTCCGGCGGCGCACAAGGCTGCCGGCGCACCCGGTGGCAAGGGCGGGCGACCAGGCTTCGGGGCCTTTGCCGGGCCGGTGCCGGTGCGTGTCGAACCGGCTACAGTCGGTAACTTCCCGGTCTACCTCAAGGCCCTGGGCACGGTGACCGCGACCAATACTGTCAACATCCGCAGCCGGGTAGGCGGTGAGCTGGTCAAGGTCAACTTCGAGGAAGGGCAGAAGGTCAAGGCCGGCGACCTGCTCGCCGAGATCGACCCGCGCAGCTACCAGATCGCCCTGCAACAGGCCGAAGGCACCCTGGCACAGAACCTGGCCCAGCTGAAAAACGCCCAGATCGACCTGGAACGCTATAAAGGCCTGTACGCCGAAGACAGTATCGCCAAGCAGACCCTCGACACTCAGGTGGCGCTGGTCGGCCAGTTCCAGGGCACCATCAAGACCAACCAGGCGGCGGTCGGCGATGCCAAGCTGAACCTCGATTTCACCCGTATCCGCGCACCGATCACCGGCCGCCTGGGCCTGCGTCAGCTCGACGTCGGCAACCTGGTGGCGGCCAACGACACCACGGCGCTGGTAGTGATTACCCAGACGCAGCCGATCACCGTGGCCTTTACCTTGCCCGAGTCGGCGCTCAGCACCGTGCTGGCCCGCTACCGCAGCGGCGCCAAGTTGCCGGTTGAAGCCTGGGACCGCGGCGACCTCAAGCAGCAGGCCGTCGGCGTGCTGCGCAGCCTCGACAACCAGATCGACACCACCACTGG
Organism: Pseudomonas sp.; assembly: GCA_050739855.1. Lineage (GTDB taxonomy): Bacteria > Pseudomonadota > Gammaproteobacteria > Pseudomonadales > Pseudomonadaceae > Aquipseudomonas. The sequence goes on along the minus strand of JBOICD010000005.1, from coordinate 24,157 downwards.
CACCCTGAAGTTCAAGGCCTTCTTCGAAAACCAGGACGAAGTGTTGTTCCCCAACCAGTTCGTCAATGTGCGCCTGCTGGCCGACACCTTGACCAACGTGGTGCTGGCGCCTTCGGCCGCCATCCAGTTCGGCACCGACGGCTCCTTTGTGTATGTCATGGAAGGCGACAACAAGGTGCGCATCCGTAAACTCACCCTCGGCGCCAGCGACGGCGACCACACCGTGGTCACTGCAGGCCTGGCCAAGGGCGAGCGGGTGGTGCTTGAAGGTACCGACCGGCTGCGTGACGGCAGCGAAGTGGAAGTGGTCAACGACAGCTCGCAAGTCCCGGCGACCCCCGGTCAGCACCTGCAGGGTCAGGACAACAACGATGCTTCCGCTGCCGCGGACCGTAAGGACAAGGCTGGCGCATGAACCTCTCGCGGCTGTTCATCCTGCGCCCGGTGGCGACCACCCTGAGCATGCTGGCCATTGTTCTGGCCGGTCTGATCGCCTACACCTTGTTGCCTGTGGCGGCGTTGCCGCAGGTCGATTACCCGACCATCCGGGTCATGACCCTGTATCCGGGCGCCAGCCCGCAAGTCATGACCAGCGCAGTCACTGCGCCGCTGGAACGCCAGTTCGGGCAGATGCCGGGCCTGACCCAGATGGCCTCGACCAGCTCCGGCGGCGCTTCGGTGCTGACCTTGCGTTTCAGCCTGGACATGAACATGGACGTTGCCGAGCAGCAGGTCCAGGCGGCGATCAACGCCGCCAGCAACCTGTTGCCGAGCGACCTGCCAGCACCGCCGGTGTACAACAAGGTCAACCCGGCCGACACCCCGGTGCTGACCCTGGCAATCTCGTCGAAAACCATGCCGCTGCCCAAGCTCAACGACCTGGTCGACACCCGCGTGGCGCAGAAAATCGCGCAGATCAGCGGCGTCGGCATGGTCAGCATCGCCGGTGGCCAGCGTCAGGCCGTGCGGATCAAGGTCAACCCTGATGCCCTGGCTTCTGCCGGGCTCAACCTGGCGGATGTGCGCACCCTGATCGGCGCGTCCAACGTCAATCAGCCCAAGGGCAACTTTGACGGCCCGACGCGGGTGTCGATGCTCGACGCCAACGACCAGCTGCGCACCCCCGAGGAGTACGCCAACCTGATCCTGGCGTACAACAACGGTGCGCCGCTGCGCCTGAAGGACGTCGCCGAGATCGTCGACGGCGCCGAGAACGAGCGCCTGGCGGCCTGGGCCAACCAGAACCAGGCGGTACTGTTGAACATCCAGCGCCAGCCGGGCGCAAACGTTATCGAGGTGGTTGACCGGATCAAGACCCTGTTGCCGTCGATCACCGACAACCTGCCGGCCGGCCTGGATGTCAGCGTGCTCACCGACCGCACCCAGACCATCCGCGCCTCGGTCAAGGATGTTCAGCACGAACTGCTGCTGGCCATCGCCCTGGTGGTGATGGTGACCTTCGTGTTCCTGCGCCGCTTCAGCGCGACGATCATTCCATCGGTGGCCGTGCCGCTGTCGCTGATCGGCACCTTTGCGGTGATGCACCTGGCCGGGTTCTCGATCAACAACCTGACCCTGATGGCGCTGACCATCGCTACCGGTTTTGTGGTCGACGACGCGATTGTCATGCTGGAGAACATTTCCCGGCACATCGAAGAGGGTGAAACCCCTATGCAGGCGGCGCTCAAGGGCGCCCGGCAGATCGGCTTCACGCTGATCTCGCTGACCTTCTCGCTGATCGCGGTATTGATCCCGCTGCTGTTCATGGCCGATGTGGTAGGGCGCTTGTTCCGTGAATTCGCCATCACCCTGGCGGTGGCGATCCTGATTTCCCTGGTGGTATCGCTGACTTTGACGCCGATGATGTGCGCGCGCCTGCTCAAGCGTGAACCCGCCGAGCAAGAACAGGGGCGTTTCTACCGCACCAGCGGTGCCTGGATCGACTGGATGATCGCCTGGTACGGCCGTGGCCTGCAGTGGGTGCTCAAGCGCCAGCCGCTGACCTTGCTGGTAGCGGTGGCGACCCTGGCCCTGACCGTGCTGCTGTACCTGGTGGTGCCCAAGGGCTTCTTCCCGGCACAGGACACCGGGGTGATCCAGGGTATTTCCGAAGCGCCGCAGTCGGTGTCTTTTGCCGCCATGAGTGAGCGTCAGCAACAGCTCAGTGCGGTGATTCTCCAGGACCCAGCGGTGCAGAGCCTGTCGTCCTACATTGGCGTCGACGGTGACAACGCCACGCTCAACAGCGGGCGCCTGTTGATCAACCTCAAGCCCCATGGCGAACGCGACCTGACCGCCGCGCAGGTGATCGCCCGGCTGCAGCCGCAGGTCGACAAGCTGGTCGGCATCCGTCTGTTCATGCAGCCGGTGCAAGACCTGAGCATCGAAGACCGGGTCAGCCGTACCCAGTACCAGTTCAGCCTGTCGTCCCCGGACGCCGAACTGCTGGCGCTGTGGAGCGGCAAGCTGGTCGATGCCCTGCAGCAGCGCCCGGAACTCACCGATGTCGCCAGCGACTTGCAGGACAAGGGTCTGCAGGTGTTCCTGGTGATCGACCGGGATGCCGCCAGCCGCCTGGGCATCAACGTCGCCGACATCACCAACGCCCTGTACGACGCCTTCGGCCAGCGCCAGATCTCGACCATCTACACCCAGGCCAGCCAGTACCGCGTGGTGCTGCAGGCCGAAGCCGCCTCCAGCCTGGGGCCGCAGGTGCTCGAGCAGATCCACGTGAAAACCACCGATGGCGGCCAGGTGCGGCTGTCGAGCCTGGCGCGCATCGAGCAGCGTCAGGCGCAACTGGCGATTGCCCATATCGGCCAGTTCCCGGCGGTGATGATGTCGTTCAACCTGGCCGAAGGCGTGGCCCTCGGTGAGGCGGTCAAGGCGATCGAGCAGGTGCAGCAGGAGATCGGCATGCCGGTTGGCGTGCAGACCCGCTTCCAGGGCGCGGCCGAAGCGTTCCAGAACTCGCTGTCGAGCACCTTGCTGCTGATTCTGGCGGCGGTGGTGACCATGTACATCGTGCTTGGCGTGCTCTACGAGAGCTACATCCACCCGGTGACCATCCTCTCGACCCTGCCGTCGGCGGCGGTGGGCGCCTTGCTGGCGCTGATCCTGTCCGGTAACGACCTGGGCATGATCGCCATCATCGGCATCATTCTGCTGATCGGTATCGTCAAGAAAAACGCGATCATGATGATCGACTTCGCCCTCGAGGCCGAACGCAACCAGGGCATGGCGCCGGAAGCGGCGATCTATCAAGCGGCGCTGCTGCGCTTCCGGCCGATCCTGATGACCACCCTGGCGGCCTTGTTCGGCGCCATCCCGCTGATGCTTGCCACCGGCTCCGGTGCCGAGCTGCGCCAGCCGCTGGGCCTGGTGATGGTCGGCGGGCTGCTGGTCAGCCAGGTGCTGACGCTGTTCACCACGCCGGTCATCTACCTGTACTTCGATCGGCTGGCGCGACGCATGCGCCCGCAGCCTGACGCCGCGGTGCAGGACCTGTCATGAACCTCTCCGCACCCTTTATCCGCCGCCCGGTAGCGACCATGCTCCTGAGCCTGGCGATCATGTTGTTGGGTGGTGTCAGCTTCGGCCTGTTGCCGGTGGCGCCGCTGCCGCAGATCGAGTTCCCGGTGATCGTGGTCCAGGCCAACCTGCCGGGGGCCAGCCCCGAGGTAATGGCGTCAACCGTGGCGACCCCTCTGGAGCGCTCCATGGGGGCGATTTCCGGAGTCACCACGCTAACCAGCAATTCCAGCCAGGGCTCAACCCGGGTGATTCTCGGCTTTGATCAGGGCCGTGATATCGATGCGGCCGCGCGCGAAGTGCAGGCGGCGATCAACGCCTCGCGCAACCTGCTGCCCAGCGGTATGCGCAGCATGCCGACCTACAAGAAGTTCAACCCGTCCCAGGCGCCGATCATGGTCCTGGCGCTGACCTCCAGCGTGCTGCAGAAGGGGCAGCTCTACGACCTGGCCTCGACCATCCTGTCGCAGAGCCTGTCCCAGGTGCCGGGGGTAGGCGAGGTGCAGATCGGCGGCAGTTCGCTGCCGGCGGTGCGCATCGAGCTCGAACCGCAATTGCTCAATCAGTACGGCGTGGCGCTGGACGATGTGCGCCAGACCATCGCCAATGCCAACCAGCGCCGGCCCAAGGGCTTTATCGAAGACCCTCAGCGTAGCTGGCAGGTGCAGGCCAACGACCAGCTGGAAAAGGCCAAGGACTACGAGTCGCTGGTGATCCGTTACCAGGACGGCGCGGTGTTGCGCCTGAGTCATGTGGCCAAGGTCACTGACGCGGTCGAGAACCGCTACAACAGTGGCTTCTTCAATGATCAGGACGCGGTGCTGCTGGTGATCAACCGTCAGACCGGCGCCAACATCATCGAGACCGTGAACAAGATCAAGGAGCAGCTGCCGGCGCTTGAGTCGCTGATGCCGGCCAGCGTCAAGCTGGATGTGGCCATGGACCGCTCGCCGGTGATCAAGGCGACCCTCAAGGAAGCCGAGCACACCCTGATCATCGCCGTGGTGCTGGTGATCCTCGTGGTGTTCCTGTTCCTCGGCAACCTGCGTGCCTCGCTGATCCCGACCCTGGCGGTACCGGTGTCGCTGGTGGGTACCTTTGCGGCGATGTACCTGTGCGGCTTCTCGTTGAACAACATGTCGCTGATGGCGCTGATTCTCGCCACCGGCCTGGTGGTGGACGATGCCATTGTGGTGCTGGAGAACATTTCCCGGCATATCGACGAAGGCGTGCCGCCGATGCGCGCCGCCTATCTGGGCTCCAAGGAAGTCGGCTTCACCCTGTTGTCGATGAACCTGTCGCTGGTGGTGGTGTTTGTCTCGATCCTGTTCATGGGCGGCATCGTCGGCTCGTTGTTCCGCGAGTTCTCCATCACCCTGGCGGTGGCGATCCTTGTCTCGCTGGTGGTTTCCCTGACGCTGACGCCGATGCTCTGCGCACGCTGGCTCAAGCCCCAGGCGCAAGCGGGGCAGACGCGCCTGCAGCGCTGGAGCGAGCAACTCCACCAGCGCATGATGGCCAGCTATGGACGCAGCCTCGACTGGGTCCTGCGCCATCGGCGCCTGACCCTGGCCAGCCTGCTGGTGACCATTGCAGTCAACATCGCCCTGTACGTGGTGGTGCCCAAGACCTTCCTGCCGCAGCAGGATACCGGTCAGTTGATGGGCTTTGTCCGCGGTGACGACGGCCTGTCGTTCCAGGTCATGCAGCCGAAGATGGAAATCTACCGTCAGGCCCTGCTCAAGGACCCGGCGGTGGAAAGCGTCGCCGGCTTTATCGGTGGCAACAGCGGCACCAACAACGCCGTGGTGCTGGTGCGCCTCAAGCCGATCAGCGAACGCAAGGTATCTGCGCAGAAGATCATCGAGCGCTTGCGCAAGGAAATGCCCAAGGTGCCCGGTGGACGCCTGTTCCTCATGGCCGACCAGGACCTGCAGTTCGGCGGCGGCCGCGACCAGAGCACCTCGCAGTTTCTCTACACCTTGCAGAGCAGCGAGCTGTCCGCCTTGCGCGAGTGGTACCCGAAAGTGGTCGCGGCGTTCAAGGCCCTGCCGGAGCTCACCGCCATCGATGCCCGCGAAGGGGGTGGTACCCAGCAGGTCACCCTGGTGGTCGATCGCGAACAGGCCAAGCGCCTGGGTATCGACATGAGCATGGTCACCTCGGTGCTGAACAACGCCTACAGCCAGCGGCAGATCTCGACCATCTACGACAGCCTGAACCAGTATCAGGTGGTGATGGAGATCAACCCCAAGTACGCCCAGGACCCGCGTAGCCTGGAGCAGGTCCAGGTGATCACCGCTGACGGCGCCCGGGTACCGCTGGCGACCTTCGCTCACTACGAAAACAGCCTGGCCGATGACCGGGTCAGTCACGAAGGCCAGTTCGCCTCAGAAAGCATCAACTTCGACATCGCCGAAGGCTACAGTCAGGACCAGGCCCTGGCCGCGGTCGAACGGGCGGTGGCCAAGGTCGGTCTGCCCGAGGACGTGATCGCCAAACTCGGCGGTACCGGCGATGCCTTTGCCGAAAGCCAGAAGGGCCAGCCGTTCATGATCCTCGGGGCGTTGCTGGCGGTGTATCTGGTGCTGGGGATTCTCTATGAGAGCTACATTCACCCGCTGACCATTCTCTCGACCCTGCCGTCGGCCGGGGTAGGGGCCTTGCTCACCTTGTATGTGGTGGGTAGCGAGTTCAGCCTGATCTCCCTGCTCGGCCTGTTCCTGTTGATTGGCGTGGTGAAGAAGAACGCCATCATGATGATCGACCTGGCGTTGCAGCTGGAGCGCCATGAGCAGTTGAGCCCGGAGCAATCGATCCGCCGTGCCTGTCTGCTGCGTCTGCGACCGATTCTGATGACCACCATCGCCGCCATTCTCGGCGCCTTGCCGTTGCTGCTCAGCCATGCCGAGGGCTCGGAGATGCGCCAGCCGTTGGGTCTGACCATCATTGGCGGGCTGGTCTTCAGCCAGGTCCTCACGCTTTACACCACCCCGGTGGTTTACCTCTATCTGGACCGCTTGCGCCATCGCTTCAACCACTGGCGTGGCGTGCGCACCGACGCTGCTTTGGAAACCCCGCTATGACCCGACGTCCGTTTCTCTCCGACCGCTCCCTGCAGCAACTGCTGGGCGCCCGTGGCTCGCGCCTGCTGGCCTCCAGCCTGTGCCTGGCGATGCTCAGCGCCTGCACCCTGAGCCCGGACTATCAGCGCCCGCAAGCGCCTGAACCGGTGGCGTTCAAGCATGCTGCAGGCTGGACCCAGGCCAATCCTTCTGACGCCCTGGCCCGTGGCGCCTGGTGGCAGTTGTATGGCGATGCCCAGCTCAATGACCTGGTCGAGCAGCTCAATGCCAGCAACCAGACCGTCGCCCAGTACGAAGCCCAGTACCGTCAGGCCCAGGCCCTGGTGCGTAGCGCGCGTGGTGCGTTGTTCCCCAGCATGGACCTGAAGGCCGGCAAGAACCGCTCCAGCCAGGGCACCGGCAGTTCCAGTTCGAGCCTGAGTAACGCCAGCAGCGGTATTCGCGACACTTACAGCACCACCTTGGGTGTCAGCTGGGAGGCCGACCTGTGGGGCAAGCTGCGTGACGGCCTGGCCGCCAATCAAGCCAGCGCCGAGGCGAGCCTGGCCGACATGGCGGCGATCCGCCTGAGCCTGCAATCGGAGCTGGTGCAGAACTACCTGCAACTGCGGGTGATGGACGAGCAGAAACGCCTGCTCGAAGCCACGGTCGAGGCCTATCAGCGCTCGCTGACCATGACCGAAAACCAGTACCGCGCCGGGGTGTCTGGCAAGGACGCGGTGGCCCAGGCGCAAACCCAGCTGAAAAGCACCCAGGCCGACCTGATCGACCTGGTCTGGCAGCGCGCCCAGCTGGAAAACGCCATTGCTGTGTTGCTGGGCAAGGCACCGGCCGATTTTGCCCTGGCCGATAGCAAAGACATCCCGGCATTGCCCCAGGTGCCTGTGGCCTTGCCTTCGCAACTGCTGGAGCGTCGCCCGGACATTGCCTCGGCCGAGCGCAAGGTGATGTCGGCCAACGCCAGCATCGGTGTGGCCCGTGCGGCGTACTTCCCCGACCTGACCCTGAGCATGAGCGGCGGTTATAGCAGTAGCAGTTTCAACGACTGGATCAGCCTGCCCAACCGCTTCTGGTCGGTAGGCCCGCAACTGGCCATGACCCTGTTCGACGGCGGCCAGCGCTCGGCAGAAGTCGACCGTACCGTAGCGGTCTATGACCAGACCGTGGCGCAGTACCGTCAGGCGGTGCTCGATGGCTTCAAGGAAGTGGAAAACTACCTGGTGCAGCTCGACGTCTACGAGGATGAAGCCAAGGTGCGCAGCGAGGCCCTGGACGCGGCGCGCGAATCCCTGCGCCTGACCAGCAACCAGTACAAGGCGGGGCTGATCGCCTACCTGGATGTGGTCAACGTGCAGACCACCGCGCTGAGCAACGAGCGCAGCGTACTGACCTTGCTGCAGGGGCGGCTGGTGGCCAGCGTACAGTTGATTGCGGCACTGGGTGGCGGATGGGATGCGCAAGCGGCTTTTGTTGAGTCGCCTTGATTGTTTTCATAAAAAACATAATGAAAACAATTAGTTAAATTGTATTTCTAATGTCAGATGTCGCTTCAGGAATGTATTACTGCAAATTGCATGAACAAGCGATGTTTGACATTAATATTAGAATGTAACTGATTGATTTATAAAGACATAATGCATTTGAGTGCTGGTTTTTTGGCAAGCCCTTCGTCATTGCTAAATGCCACTGAAAACTCCGTGCGTTTCGCCAAAGGTTGAGTACAATCATCGGCTTTTACCCGGGCCGCCTCAGTGCCCGGTTCCAAGGGTTGTGGAAGGCCAAATGCTGATCGGTAGTTACTCTTCTTCGCTGGTGTTGATTTCGCTCTGTGTGGCCATTCTTGCCTCCTATACCGCACTCGACCTGACCGGGCGCATCGCCACCGCCAAGGGGCGGGCGGTATACCTGTGGATCACCGGTGGCGCGCTGGCGATGGGGTTCGGCATCTGGTCGATGCACTTCATCGGCATGCTCGCCTTCAGCTTGCCGATCCCATTGGGCTACGACCTGACCTTGACCTTGCTGTCGCTGTTGATCGCCGGTCTGTCTTCAGGGTTTGCCCTGTGGCTGGTCAGCCAGTCGAGCCTGCCCTGGACCCAGTTGGGCCTGGGGGCACTGATGATGGGCGCGGGTATCAGCAGCATGCATTACACCGGCATGGCCGCGCTGTTGATGCAGCCGGGCATCGACTACGACCCGTTACTGGTCAGCCTGTCGTTGCTGATTGCCGTGGGTGCTTCGGCGGCAGCGTTGTGGATTGCCTTCCGCCTGCGTCAGCAAACCCTGTATGTCCGGCAGATCCGTGGCGCCGCAGCGGTGGTGATGGGCGTGGCGATTGTCGGTATGCACTACACCGCGATGGCCGCGGCCAACTTCCCTGAAGGCAGTTTCTGTGGCGCGCTGGGCGCTGGCTTGAGTGGCAACGGCCTGGATTACCTGGTGCTGATCACCACCCTGGCGGTGTTGGCGGTGGCGCTGCTGACCTCGGTGCTCGATGCCCGCCTGGAAGCCCGCACGGCGGAACTGGCGCGCTCGTTGACCCAGGCCAACCAGGAGCTGACGCAACTGGCCCTGCACGATACCTTGACCGGTTTGCCCAACCGCACGCTGCTGGCTGACCGCATCGACCAGGCCATCAACAAGGTGGCGGAGCAGGGTGGTTGTTTCGCCCTGATGTTCATCGACCTCGACGGCTTCAAGCCGGTCAACGATGCCTTTGGCCACCATATGGGCGACCTGCTGCTCAAGGAAGTGGCGCTGCGCCTGCGCGCTCACCTGCACAGCCAGGACACCCTGGCCCGTATCGGTGGTGACGAATTCGTCCTGCTGGTGGAAATGCAGGAGCCTGACGACGCCGTAGGCGTTGCGGCCAAGCAGGTCAACCTGATTTCCCGTGCCTTCCGCGTGGCGGAGCAGAACCTGCAGATCTCGGCCAGCATCGGCATCGTTCTCTACCCGGGCAATGGCATCGACCAGCATGAACTGCTGCGTAATGCCGATGCGGCGATGTATCACGCCAAGAGCGCCGGCAAAAACGGCTACAGTTTTTTTGACGTGTCGATGAACAGCAATGCGCGCCTGCAGCTGCAACTGCTCCAGGACCTGCGGGTGGCTCTGGAGCAAAAGCAGTTCCGCCTGTTCTACCAACCCAAGTTCGATGCCCAGGACTGCCAGCCCATCGGTGCCGAAGCGCTGTTGCGCTGGGAGCATCCGCAGCACGGCCTGCTGCTGCCGGATCGCTTTATCGGCCTGGCAGAGAAAACCGGGCTGATCATTCCGATCGGTGAGTGGGTGCTGGATGAAGCCTGTCGGCAAATGCGCGCCTGGATTGATCAGGGCTACAGCGGTTGGCGAATCGCGGTCAACCTCTCGGCAATCCAGTTCTGCCACAGCGGGCTGGTCGAGAGCGTTGCCAAGGTGCTGGCGCGTCATCAATTGCCGGCCAACAGCCTGACCCTGGAAATCACCGAAACCACCGCCATGCACGATGCCGACGCGAGCATGGCGGTGTTGCAGCGGCTTTCGGATATGGGGGTGGATCTGTCTATTGACGATTTTGGCACCGGCTATTCGAGCCTGATGTACCTCAAGCGCCTGCCGGCCAACGAGTTGAAGATTGACCGTGGTTTTGTCCGCGACCTAGAGCAGGACAGCGATGATGCCGCGATTGTCTCGGCCATTGTCGCGCTGGGTCAGGCCCTGGGTTTGCGCATCGTCGCTGAAGGGGTGGAAACCGACCGCCAGCAGAGCTTCCTGACCCGCCTGGGCTGTGACTCGTTACAGGGTTACCTGCTCGGCCAGCCGTTGCCGGCCGAGCGGTTTATCGTCGATATCGAGCGCGCACGCCAGTCACTGGCGCTCAGCTGAGCTCAGCCTGCGGCGCGCAGGTTACGGGAGGGCTCGAAGGCGTCGAGCTCGGCTTCGACGGCTTCGATGATTCGTTCGACATCGGCAGCGGGCATCAGTGTGGCGCAGGGAATCCCGGCGATGGCCAGCAGGGTTTCACCGGTGGCCCGGTCAAACAGGCGAGCAACCATACTGCGCGGGGCATCCATGCTGGCCTCGAAGCCCAGCGGATGAAAATACCAGCGCATCACCTGGCAGGCGTTGGGAAACGTCAGTTTGTTCATTCCGGCCTCCATGTAGGGGTGAACAACAGGGCGAGCGGAGCAAGCTGTGTTTAAAGACTTGGCGAACATTCAAGAAACCTAAACATAGCACCGCTACCGTGAATGTCCGCCCGCAGTCATGACAGTTTTCCGGTTCTTTCAAGCGGGCCTTTAGCGTCTGCAACAGCCCCTGAAAACAAAGACTGAAACGGCAAACGTTTGCCGGCAACATTTTCCCGTTGCGGGCATTGGCGCTCTGCTATTTTTACCGATAGTCGGCTGGGATGCGTGCCTGGGATTTTCGGACCAATGGCTCCCCCGGGTTCAGTCAAGGAGACCGTCATGCGTTATTCAACGCTCACCCAACGTATCGCCGGTGACGGTGCTGCCGCCTGGAACATCCACTACCGCGCGCTGGAACTGCGGGAGCAGGGGCGCGAGGTTTTCCTGCTGTCGATCGGCGACCCGGATTTCGATACGCCGCAGCCTGTTGTCGAGGCCGCCGTGGACAGTCTGCGTGCCGGTAACACGCATTACTCCGACGTGCGCGGCAGCCTTGGTTTGCGCCAGGCGATAGCCCGGCAGCAAACGCGTCAGAGTGGCCAGCAGGTCGATCCGCAAGAAGTGGTGGTGCTGGCCGGCGCGCAATGTGCGTTATATGGCGTGGCCCAGTGCCTGTTCGATGCCGGTGACGAGGTCATCGTCGCCGAGCCGATGTATGTCACCTACGAGGCTGTATTCGGTGCCTGCGCAGCGAAGGTGATACCGGTGCCGGTGTGTCCCGAGCAAGGCTTTCGCGTCGATCCGGTCGACGTCGCCGCGCGGGTTACATCACGCACCCGGGCGTTGCTGCTCAACAGCCCGCACAACCCTTCCGGGGCCAGCTTGCCCAGGCACAGCTGGGAGCGTCTGGCGCAGATTTGCATCGACCATGACCTGTGGCTGATCTCCGATGAGGTCTATAGCGAACTGCTGTACGAGGGCGCGCACTTCAGCCCGGCCAGCCTGCCGGGCATGGCCGCGCGCTGTGCGACCATCAACAGTTTGTCCAAATCCCACGCCATGTCGGGCTGGCGGGTCGGCTGGGTCATTGCTCCGCAGGCTTTGTGCGATCACTTGAGCAACCTGGCGCTGTGCATGCTCTACGGCCTGCCGGACTTCATTCTCGATGCCGCCCAAGTGGCCCTGGAGCAGGATCTGCCGCAGGTGCGGCAGATGCGTGACACCTACCGCGAGCGGCGTGACCGGGTGTGTGCCTGCCTCGCCGATTGCCCGGGCATCAGCGTGCACAAGCCGGACGGCGGGATGTTCGTGATGGTTGATATCCGCGCTACCGGCCTGGGGGCGCAGGCTTTTGCCGAGCGCCTGCTGGAGGAACACGGGGTCGCGGTACTCGCCGGTGATGCCTTTGGTCCCAGTGCGGCGGGGCACTTGCGGGTTGGCCTGGTGCTCGACAGTGAGCGTCTGGAGCAGGCCTGCCAGCGTATCGCCCAGTGCGCTGTGCAGGTGCTTGAAGGTCGGCCTTCAGTTGATCAGGACATGCTCGATCCAATCGTGTGCCGGCAGTAGCCAACCGCGAAAAGCCATGCTGTCTCGGGGCTGATGGGATCTTGAGCAACTGTAGCCGCAAGCCGGGGGCAGGGCACGCCATGATATTGCCTTCAATCGATCCCAACAGGCCGGATGAGGTACTATCGGCATCCGCACCGGGTGTAAATGGCTTGCCAATCAATGACCTGGTCATGACATGGGGCATTTGCCCCCAGCTTTGTTCTACAGGATTCCCGGTTTGTCCGATTCACTGCAAAACCCCCTGCTGCAATACCTCGCCCGCCTGGCGCCTTCCAGTCAGCTGACCATGAAGTACATCCTCCAGGATGCCGCCGACCGCTTGGGTTTCGAGGATTGCGACATCAGCGATGTGCCTTGGCACCAGCTTGAACCCGGCCATGTCACGGCCTTGGTGGCGGCCTTGCGCGCCGATGGTTATGCGCCCAACACCTCGTCGCTGTATGTCAATGCGGTGCGTGGGGTGATGAACGAGGCCTGGCGTCTGGGGTTGATCAGCCAGGATCAGCTGCTGCGCATCCGCAGTGTCAAGCCGACCCAGGGCACACGCCTGGCCAGCGGGCGCAACCTCAAGCGCAGCCTGATCCGTGAACTGATGGACGCCTGCGCGGCGGACCCACGCCCGCAGGGGCTGCGCGATGCGGCGGTGATCGCCTTGCTCTATGGCACGGGCATGCGCAAATCCGAATCGGTCAACCTGGACCTGAGCCAGGTCGATTTCCACGAGCGCAGCCTGCAGGTGCTGGGCAAGGGCAACAAGCAACTGATCAAGTACGCGCCGACCTGGGCGTTCGACAAACTCAACGCCTGGCTGGCCTTTCGTCGCGAGCAGCTGCCTGAGGGCCAGGCCGATGACGACTTCCTGTTCAACCGCATTCGCCGCGGCAGTCATATCACCCGCGAGCGCATCACCAAACATGCGATCTACTACATTGCCCGCCAGCGCGGCACCCAGGTCGGGGTTAAGATCATGCCCCATGACTTCCGGCGCTCCTTCATCACCCGGGTGATCGAAGAGCACGACTTGTCGATTGCGCAGAAACTCGCACACCACAGCAACATCCAGACCACTGCCAACTACGACATGCGTGACGACAACGAGCGGCGCAGGGCGGTGGATCGGTATGATTACTAGTTGCTCACTGCCTGCAAGCCGCTGGTTGATCGTGTGGTATCGCAGCATGGTGACATCCGATGGCAAGTCTCTGGCGCTGACCAGCGATTAGTAAACTTTCACAGGTGTCGCCTTAGGTCCACCAGAAGTATCTACTTGTCGGTCCGCCGTTCAAACTCGAATCGGGTGCACTCATTCGAGTTTGATGTTATCGCTGGGCTGCGGCCGGCCCCGGATCGATTGTCCCCTGATCGTCTTCGTTATACACAAATGAGGCAGTACCTCCCTTGCCAGTCGGTAAGGTAACCTGAATGATCGGTACGAACTGTTCATAGTTCTGCCAATAACGGCTCTGGTCGTTACGAGCATTGTTCAGGCCCTTGCTGCCCGCCAGATAGAAGAATGACTGGATGGGTAGACTAGCACCACTTCCGGTTGGCCAAGTGGCCAGTCGGAGCTCGTTCTGCGTAGCCCAATTAGCGGTGTGCATCAAACCACGGGCAAGGATGTTCTGATTGAAGCGGTTTGCTGAGTCGGGTTGCCCTTCTCTGACATTCCAGCCACATTGATCGTGATACTTGTTCTTAGCGGCGTTAAATCGCTCAATCCACAATTGTGCAGTGTTGATGTTTTGTTCATTGCAGGGCTTGCTGGTGGCGGGGAAGCTGCCGTTTGCGCCGCAGCCCTGTTGCGGACGGGCATTGGTGGCACCGTCGTGGGGGAAGGTGCAGAGGATCTCGATATCATCGTTCTTCCCTTTTGGCGTTTCGAATGACGGATAGAAAATGAGGCCATTGATGTAGCCATAGACCATTTTACTGAATCCGTTGTCTTTTCTGAGCCAGGAAAAGGAAACGCCACCACTGGCTTCCGAACCGGGGCTGGGATCCCAGGGCAGGAACAGCGGGTTGGTTTCAGTGGCGCGAATCATTACGCCGCTGCAGAGAAAACTCGGACGGATCGCAGTACCGCAATTCTGATTCGTAAGGTTGTACCAGCGGGTCAACTGGGCCGCTGCTTCCGCGCCTTGGGCAGCGCGGGTCGATTGGGAAGTAGGGGCGTAAATAGCGGATGAAGTTCTGGGTTCTTTCTGTGTGGTGCTACAGGCTGTCAGTGCGAGTAATAGAAAAATCGTAAAGTAGGCCTTCATGGCAGGTTCTCCCTATCGCTGAGCAGAGTGTTGATGTGTGCGAAGTTGGTGTGACTGTTTGGTGGGTCGGTTAACTTTCTTTCTACAGCAGTCAAAAATATTCAGCCCCTTCTGAAAGTCAGTGGTAATGTCGGCTGTTAGTTCGAAAGTGCGCAGAAATTTGTCAGTGCCGGCTTTTTTGAAGAGCTGCTGTGTTTGTTCAGAGTGTCGTTGAAAGTTGTGAGTGTCTACTGACAAAAATGCCAGGTGGTGACATGAATATCGCGCGATATACTTGCCGGGTTAATGTGCAGGTGGGGCGCAAGAGTATTGGGATGTCTGCATCCGCCAACTGTCCGTCGCCTGTAGATAGCCACATCGCGGGGCAAGCCCGCTCTCTCAAAGGCTGATTTCAATGCCTCTACAACCCGGTGACTACCCGTTTTTTTCGACTGCTCCCCCCGGTCCGGGAGGGGGGCTGCGCGGTAGCGAGTGTATATCGTGATAGCCCAGGCTCGGCTGCACACGAGCGGACACTATCAAAATACTCGTATGAGGTTTTTCCTATGCTTGCGACGGAATCCAGTACCAACCACAGTGCCGCCAATCCGCTGGAGGTGCTATGAGCGAGAAGCCCTACCGTCCCTGTCGCGAAGACTTTCGGCGTTTCTACACCCTCGGCACGCGGTGGGGTGACCATGACTCTTATGGGCATGTGCAGAACGTCGTTTACTACTCGTTCTTCGATTCGGCGATCAGCCAGTTCCTGGTGGAGCAGGGGACGCTGGATATCGACAGCAGCCCGGTCATCGGCCTGATTGTCGAGTCGAGCTGCACCTTCTTTTCCTCGATCACCTTTCCTGATCAGGTGACCGTGGGCCTGCGTATTGCGCACCTGGGTAGCAGCAGTGCCCGTTATGAACTGGGGAACTTTCGCAATGACCAGACTGAAGTATCGGCGCTTGGTTACGTCGTCTATGTGTATGTAGATCGGGCCAGCAACAAGTCGACCGCCATTCCTGAGTTGGTGCGTGCCGAGTTGCGTACGTTGACGGACTAGCTACGTCATTGCGGGGCAAGGCCGGCGTTGACGGAGAACAATTGCGGGTGACCGGCGGGGCAGTCGCCGAACGGCTTTTCGAGGGTGGGATAGAGCGAGGGTATTGGTGGGTCGGGGACAATTTTTTTCATGGCAAGCCCATTCAAGAAGGGCTGAAACCCGTCGTTTCCACACTAAGGGTGGCAGCTGTACGCGGGGTGGAAAACCGAGCGAACGGGTAAGCCCGGCAGGCCAGACGGCCTCCCGCGCACAGCTACCATAACGGCAACCCATTCGGACTGTTCAGGTTTCCACACCCGATCGCTGAACCGACAGCGACCCGAGGAGACTAGAAGGACTGGTTTCCCAAGGCAATCAGAAGGGCATCGACAGACCGCGTAGGTTATTTCCTAGGACCTGAAATGACCAGACTTAAAATCTTTCGAAGCAATTTGCACCCCCGCGCACGACTGCCACCACCTAGCATTTTTGTCAGTTACCTGAAGCCCGTTTTTTTTGCACACTCTCCAGCAACGCGCCAACCCCGCGCGGTTCACCTTCAGGAGCCCTTCATGACGACGCCCAATGAGCTTGGCGTAGACACTCAAACCATCGTCGGCCTGCGAAACCTGATCCTCGATCCTGACGAAGTGCGCAACGACACCCACGCCAACATTCCCCAGTACCGGGACAAAGCCGAAGGCGACGTAATTACTCTCAAGTGGGAGAGCGGCTCCACGTTCACCACCACAGTCACCGTCAATGCTGGCAACGCCAATGCGCCGATTCCGGTCAGGATCGCGTATAAGCCGTACATCATCGACAACCTCGATAACAATGTGTCGGTGAGCTACGAGGTCAAACGCAAGAACGGCCGCACCGCCACGGCGCAGGCACTGGTGTTCCTGATCAAACGGCAACTGGCGCAAAACCTGGTGGCGCCGACGGTGCGAGAGGCGTCGGGCAATACCCTCAATCCGATCCAGGCGAGAAACGGCGCCACTGTGCGCGTCGCCTACACTGGCATGCTGCCTGGCGACATCCTGGCCGTGGACTGGCAGGGTGAAGGCGGGGCGGACTCCTATCAAAGTGCACAACAGAATGGCAGTGCCTTTGGCTATGTCGACTTCGACATCCCGGTATCGGTGGTGGCGGCCAGTCAGGGCAAGACCATTAGCGTGCGCTATGCCGTTGTCCGTGGGGGCAATCCGGGTTTACTGTCCGAGCCATTGGCATTGGTAGTGGGTGAGCTGCGCCAGGGCGATTTGCCCATCCCGACTGTGCCCGAGGCCAGCGCTGGCACGCTCGATCTCACTACATTCCAAGGCAATGCCAGGGTCAACGTTCAGCCCTGGCCATTGATTGCCAAAGGCCAGCGCTACTGGATCGTGGTGCGGGGGACTTTGGTAAATGGCGATTCCTATGATTTTTATGTGGCACAGAATCAGTTGGTCGATGAAAACCACGTCAGCAACGGTCTGAGCATGACCATGCTACGCAGCGAACTTGAAAAGCTGCGCTCTGCCAGCCCGCTTAGCGTGGAAGTCAAGGTGGCGTTCGACGGTGGGACGAACGAGGCTACGGCACGAGTCTTTCCGACCTTGGCGCTCACGCTGCTGAACATACCTCGAACCTTGCCGGCGCCGACCGTTCCAGAGGCGGAAAGCGGCACGATCTACAACCCGAATGCCGGCGCCAACATACGCGTACCGGCAACGGCGAACCTACGCGCCGGTGAACAGGTGCGCGGGGTGATGGGTGGGTTATATACCTCTGCGGTCACCGTGACCCAGCCTGGCGCGACGCTGGACGTCGTTGTTCCAGTAGATCAGCTACGCAGCCTGGCCGACCAAGGTCAGAAGGCATGGGGCTACGAAGTCTTGGTCAACGGTACGTGGACGGCGTCGGCAACGCTTTCCATAACGGTTCGCGATATTCAGTTTGTCAGTGGTCGGGAGGACTTTCGGTCGCGCAGTGCATTGGATTTTGTGTTGAATGCCCCGTACCCTCTTCCTTCAGGGCTGATTGTGAAAATGACGGCAGCAGCTGCACCGCGCAAATCGGGGTTCTATATTGATAAAGGATTCGCGACCGTGCTTATTGCAGGAGGCTCAATAGAAATAACGTTACCTGGTCACTCCAAATCAACCTCGTGGTTGTTCACCGCCATCCATCGTGCAGGACATGCAATTGATTTTTATGACGGCAATCGTTTGCTTAGTTCACACACTCTTCCGGTTGTAGGGTATGTGGATCATTTATTAGCCCCTGGTTCTACCAATGGGTTCACTAATGGCCTGAGCGGTTAATTCATTTTTCTACAGGCGACCATATACTATGCGCCCAATGTCATGGATTGGTTATACGCATGCCTCGGCCAGCTTTCCCCTTCGCTTTAACGACTTCTGATCTCATTACCCTGCAAGGTTGGATGAGGATGAGTACGCTGAGACAGGCCCTTGCCGAGCGGGCTCGCATCCTGCTTTTGCTGGCTGATGGAATGACACCCAAGGCCGTCAGCGACCAGTTGCAGGTCACACCGCCGACGGTATTCAAGTGGCGAAAACGCTATCTGGAAGCTGGAATTGAAGGGCTCAAAGATCTGCCTCGCAGCGGCCAGCCACTCAAGCTTGTGCCCGATAAAGTCAACGAAATCCTGACACTAACCACCCAGCGCGTGCCCAAGGAAGCCACTCACTGGAGTGTTCGCTTGATGGCCAAGTATGCGCGGGTCACCACGTGGCAGGTTCGACAGGTCTGGGCCGCTTCTGACCTCAAACCCCATCGTCTGAAGACCTTCAAAATCAGCAACGATCCTCATTTCGCCGACAAGGTGGTCGATGTAGTCGGGCTCTATCTGAACCCGCCGGATAACGCCCTGGTACTGTCGGTTGACGAGAAAACCCAGATCCAGGCGTTGGATCGCACTCAGCCGATGCTGCCGTTACGCCCCGGTCAGGTCGAGCGTCGGACGCACGATTACAAACGCCATGGAACGGCGAGTCTGTACGCGGCTTTCGACATCATGACCGGCCAGGTAATCGCGCGGATTACCCAGCGCCATAGAGCCAAGGAGTTTCTGGCTTTTCTGCAACAGATCGACCGCAGCACACCAGCCGGACTGGATCTGCATGTGATTCTGGATAACAGTTCGACCCACAAGACCGCTGCTATCAAGCAGTGGCTGGAAAAGCATCCGCGTTTCAAATTGCACTTCACACCGACCAGCGCGTCTTGGCTGAACGCCGTGGAAGGCTGGTTCGCACAACTGGAAAGACGAGCGCTGTACCGGGGGGCCTTCACCAGCGTGGCCGATTTGAAAGTGGCTATCCGCCAATTTATCGAGGCTCATAATGAACACTCAGCCAAGCCATTTAAGTGGAACAAAACAGCTGAGGCCATCATCAGTTCGGTACATAAGGCAAAGCTGAGCGTGATAAAAAATAAATTAATGGATTAACCACTCAGGCCACTAACAGGGCTGTAATCAGGGGTGTTGAGGATGGCGATCTTGGCTTTCTTCTCAAATTGGTAGTCTGGTAATGGCCAAGAATCAAACTTGTAGCACAGCATTCGGTGCTTCTAACGCAAAGCAATGTCGGTAACTTATTGAGTTGCCGATTATCGTGCGCGCCACGCTCATGCAGTTTCGTGTAAGCGCGCAGGGGGCGGTTTATGCCTATTGCGAAAATAATATTCAAGTGTTTTATAAAGACTATTCGGTGGAATGCCAAGGAGTCGTTGAGATCAAGCCCACAGGGGCGAGAAAATTCAAGAAGGTTGTTTTTTCAACAGTACAGAGGGACAACTGGATAACTCAAACCATTTCGATGACTTTAGGGGTGTGTACTGAAATAGCAGTATTGGTAAATATTGTAATTTCGTAGATGGCCTGTGCAACAAGCCAATCAAAGCATCGCCGGAAGCGTTTCGGCGATGCTTTGGTCGATCAAATAGCCAGAATAAGACAGGCGTGCGCCCCCTGAAATTGGATCACCCGTCTCCACAGAACAGCACTACAGAACAGCTGTTCCTGCGTTTGCATCCAGACCCATCTGCCAGAAGTCCGCCTCCAGCCGCGAAGCCTGAGCGAACAACTTGGCCAATTCCTCGAAGCGCCGTTCAGTCATCGCCCGAGAAGCCAGATCATCCAGATGCGCCCGCGCTGCCGTAGCAACACCCTGATACCCAGCCCCGGCATACTCGGCAATCCAGTCCCGATACGGATGATTCCCCAGCGCATCGACCCCTTGCGGCGTCAGGTTACGCCCAATCTTGGCATACCCGATCACACAGGGCGCCAACGCCACATGCAGATCGAGCAGGTCCCCAGCCGCCCCGCAGTCCAGGACAAAGCGCGTATAGGCAACCGTAGCCTGATGCTCAGGCGTCGCAGCCAGGTCCTCAGGCGCCAACCCCCAACGTTGGCACAAGCGCACATGCAGTTCGGTTTCATCGAGAATCGCCGCCAACCCCGCCTGCGCCGCGCGGATATCGTCCAGCGTGCGGCTCTTGTAAGCAGCCAGCGCCCACGAACGGGCGAACTGAATCAGGAACAGGTAATCCTGCACCAGGTACTTGCGAAACGCCGGCTGGGCGAGGGTACCCGCGCCCATCTGACGAACGAAATCGTGGTCGACGTAACTGTTCCAGTCAGCAGCGGCGGCCTGTTTCAGGCGATCAAAGATGTCCATGGCTTATCCCTTGGTATCGTAAGCGGCGTCGAAGAAGGCGTACTCCAGCGCAACCGCGCGCAGGAAGAAATCGGTACTGATTTGCGCTTGCGCCGGCCCCACCCGGTCCAGTTCCGCGCGCAGAAACGCCACGAAACGCTGGAAATCCGGATTATCGTGCAGGGTGATCCACTCAGCATGCTCGAAACGCGGTGGCAGTTGTTTTGGCGCGCGCAGCGCCCAATCCAGATACATGCCTTCGGCAACGTTCAGCACAGCCAGGACCGCAGCATAGGAACGGGTGGTCGCCGCCTCACGCATGATCGCCTTGAAGCCCGCGGTCGGCACCGAGTCGGGAGCCTCAAGGCGCTGCGCCTCAGTGACCCCGAGCGCTTCGAAGGCGCGCAGGAAATAGGTGTTCTCCTCACCCGAAATCACCCCGGTGAAGCGCCCCAGACGAATGCGCGCCTCGAAGGTGTCGGCACTGGCGATGGCTGCGCCGAGCAAGGTCAGGAAGGCGTCGATGAAACGGTGGTCCTGGATCAGGTAATTGATCAGCACCGCATCGTCGAGGGTGCCATCAAGCAGTTCGTTAACGAAACGGTGCTCGATCGATTGCGTCCAGCTCGGCTCGCTCTGGCGGCGAAGGGTATCGGTGAAGCGTTCGGTCATTGGGCTGTCCTCAAAGATGGCGACAGCGAGACCGGGTAAATCTGACATGGGCGGCCTCGCAGTGAGACCGGCAAAAAGGCAGGTTGGCAATCCCCATCCCTTCGCCGGCATGATCCGGATCAGGTTCGAAGGGTCACCGCGCTGCAGCTGTCAGCGGTTTCTCAGCCCGTTGCCGGGCTCCCCTTGGTGGCCGAATCTATACAGCAAGCGGGCAGTATTGTCACGTCGGTCGCTAGTGAATGCTGGAGGCCAACTCGAAGATCGGCATGTACATCAGGATCACGATCAAACCGATCAACAGGCCGATGAAGGTCATCAGCAAGGGTTCGAACAGACGCACGAACCACTCGATCCAGCGACTGATTTCTTCGTCATAGAAGTCGGCGCTGCGCTCCATCATCTGCCCGAGATTGCCCGATTGCTCGCCAGCCCGCAGCAAGCGCAGGGACACCGGCGTCACCAGTTGCCCGGCCTCCAGCGCTGCCGACAATGACAGGCCTTCGCGCACCCGCTCACAGGCATGCTCCAGGCGTTGTTTGGCAGCGACGCCGAGCAGACCACGGGCCATTTCCATGGCGGTGAGGATCGGGATGCCGCCTTGCAGCAGGATCCCCAGGGAGCGGTAGAAACGCGCCAGCTCATACATCACCAGGCGCCGGTGCAGAGCCGGAAGACGCTCCATCTGACGGTTCAGCCAGCGCCGCACCCGGGGATCACGGCGCAGTACAAACAAGCCCACCATCAAGCCGAGAAAGCCCAGGCCCAGCGGGGCCTGGTGGGCATGCAGGAACATCCCGGCCTGCATCAGCCAACGCGACAGCCACGGCAGTTCGGTGCCCAGGCCCTCGAACACCAGGCTGAAGCGCGGCACCACATAGCCGAGCAGAAACAGCACCACGCCACCGCCAACCAGCAACAGCAGCAACGGATAGATCGAGGCGCTGACAATCTTCTGCCGCACTTCGTCCATGCGCTGGCGGTAGGCGACGTAACGCCCCAGGGCATCCCCCAGAGCGCCGGTCTTCTCGCTCGACTGCACCAGGGCGATGTACAGCGCCGGGAACACGCTGGGCAATTGCCCCAAAGCCTGGGAGAAGGATTTGCCTTCATAGAGCAGGCGCACCAACTCGCCGAGGGTCTTGCGCGCCTGCGGCGCCGACTCTTTTTCCGCCAGGCTTTCCAGCGCGTCAATCAGCGGCAGGCCGGCATTGAGCAGGGTGGTCAGCTCCTGGCTGAACAGCACCAGGTCGAAGGTTTCGCCGCGTCGCCAGCGTAATCTGGCGAAGTGCTCACAGTTACGCACGCTGACCACCCGCAAGCCTTGTTGCTCGGCCTGCAGGCGGGCCTGGCCGGCGTCCTGGGCGTCCAGCGTGAGCAGGACCACGCCGGATTTGCCCAATGCCTTGAGCTCGTAGCGCATGTGTCGATCCTCCGCTTATTGCCAGCTGGTGACCTCGGCGTTCTCGCCGTCGCCGCCAGGCTGGCCGTCTTTGCCCATGGAGAGCAGGTCGTACTCGCCGTTTTCACCGGGTTGGCGGTAGATGTAATTGCGCCCCCAAGGGTCCTGAGGGACTTTTTTCTGCAGGTAAGGGCCAGACCAGCGGCTCTCATCGCTGGGCGCGGTGACCAGCGCCTGCAGGCCTTGCTCGGAATTGGGGTAATGCCCCACTTCCAGGCGATACAGGTCCAGCGCCTTGCTCAAGCCTTCGATCTGCGCCCTGGCCACCTTGGCCTCTGAGCGTCCCAACTGACTGAAGTACTTGGGGGCGACGATGCCGGCAAGCAGACCCAGTACCACCAACACCACCAGCAGTTCGAGCAGGGTGAACCCTTGTTGCGAGTACTTTTTTTTGTTCATGACAAGACCCTCCGTAGTGCGCCTGCAAGGGCTTATGCAATTGCCGTGCGCGTCTGCGTCGAGCCTTTGCGCCACGGGCCTGGCAAGGCGGCACAGTGCTTGCGTCAGTGGATAAAAGCCTCGGCAATCGGGGCATATGCCCCACTTTTCGGGGAACGCAACGGGGAGGGCGCGATGATGCACTGGCTCACTACAGGACTCTTTGTCTGGTTGGCTTGGACCCATCAGGTTCAGGCCGATGTGTACATCTCCATCAAGACCGACGGCAGCTACGTGCTGTCCAACGTTCACCGACCGGGTCGCACCTATCACCGGGTGATCCGCGAACCGGGGGCGAGCCTGGCCAGTAGCGGCCAGGCACAGCTGATCACCGGCATGCCCTATGCCGAACTGGTGGCGGCGGCGGCCGAGGCCAACGACTTGCCTGCGGCGTTGCTGCATGCGGTGATCCAGGCCGAATCCCGCTACAACCCCAATGCGCGCTCGCCCAGCGGCGCGGTTGGGCTGATGCAGCTGATGCCTGACACTGCCCGGGAATTAGGGGTCAAGAACTCGCTGGACCCGGCCTCGAACCTGCAGGGTGGGGCGCGCTATCTCAAACGCATGCTGACGCTGTTCGATAACGACATCACCCTTGCCGTGGCCGCCTATAACGCCGGCCCTGATGCGGTGATGCGCCGCGGTCGGGTGGTACCGCCTTATGCCGAGACCCAGCGTTATGTGCCGAAAGTGTTGCGTCAGTACCGGCGCTTGCAGGGGTTGGCCATGGATGCGCCGTTGTGAGTGGGAGCGGGCTTGCCCCGCGATGCGATGTGCCTGACAGCCCGCAATCGCGGGGCAAGCCCACCCACCCACAGAGGCACCCCCGAATAGTGGGGAATAGCGGGGGATAACCCCCAATTGAGATTCATTCAGTAGTTTAAGTGACTGAAAAACAACAATAAAAAACAATGGCACGAGGCTTGCTCAAGCCTTTCCAGAGTCCACTTGCACCACCTGAGGCACGCCATGATGACTCCGATCAAAGGCTCAGTCCTGACTTCACTGCTGATCACCGCCGCCACTTTTGGCTGGCACACCGTCAGCGAAGCCGCCGTGCGCTGCGAGCGCAATCTGGTGGCAAATGTGGTGGCACTTGATCAGCCACTGATGTTCAACCGCCTCGGTGCGCAGAATGCCAACGGCATGATGTTCGCCCTGCGCCGCGACGTGGTCGACGTGAACCAGGTGTCGCTGGATAACGGCGGCGCAGCGGTTCCGGGCAAGGTCACCCTGCGCCCGGACAAGCGGCCGCGGCCGATCGTGCTGCGGGTGGCGGCCGGTGACTGTCTTACCGTGAACCTGCAGAACCTGTTGGCCTACCAGGCCAACCCGAAC
>JBOICD010000004.1:0-25609 GCA_050739855.1 Pseudomonas sp. | reverse complement strand
TGCCAATGCCTGGGCCAGGTCCGCGCGCAAATCTTCGACGTCTTCCACCCCTACCGACAGGCGCACCAGTGCATCGCCGATCCCCAGCTGCGCGCGGGTTTCGGCAGGGATGCTGGCATGAGTCATGATCGCCGGATGCTCGATCAGGCTTTCCACCCCGCCCAGGCTTTCGGCCAGGGCAAAGATGCGCACGCTTTCGAGAAAGCGCCGGGCGCCGGCCAGGTCGCTGTTGAGGTCCAGGGAAATCATCCCGCCGAAACCATGCATCTGCCGCCGTGCCAGGCCGTGCTGGGGGTGCGAGACCAGCCCTGGGTAATAGACCCGCGCCACCTGCGGCTGGCGCTCCAGCCAGTGTGCCAGCTCCAGGGCATTGCTACAGTGGCGCTCCATGCGCAAGGCCAGGGTCTTGACCCCGCGCAAGGTGAGAAAGGCGTCGAACGGCCCGGCAATGGCCCCTACCGCATTCTGCAAAAAGCCCAGGCGCTCAGCCAGTTCGGGGTTCCCGACCACGGCAATCCCGCCAATCACATCGGAGTGGCCGTTGAGGTACTTGGTGGTCGAGTGCAGGACGATATCGAAACCCAGCTCCAGCGGCCGCTGCACCCAGGGGCTGGCGAAGGTGTTGTCGGCGACACAGAGAATGCCGCGCTGGCGACAGATGTCGGCGACGGCGACCAGATCAGTAAGTCTGAGCAAGGGGTTACTGGGGGTCTCGACCCAGACCATGCTCGTGTCGTCTTGCAATGCCGCTTCGAAAACCTCCAGGTCGGTCAGATCGACAAAGCTGAAACGATGCCCGGCGCTGTGTCGGCGGACCTTGTCAAACAGGCGAAAGGTACCGCCATACAGGTCATTGCCAGAAACGATGTGAGAGCCGGCTTCGAGCAGTTCAAGGACATTGGCGATGGTCGCCAGCCCCGAGGCGAACGCGAAGGCCTGGGTGCCGCCCTCAAGATCGGCCACGCAACGCTCCAAGGCCCAACGCGTGGGGTTGTGCGAACGCCCGTAGTCCAGGCCTTTGTGCACGCCGGGACTCTGTTGGGCGTAGGTGGAGTTGGCATAGATCGGCGGCATCAAGGCCCCGGTGGACGGATCGGGGGTTTGCCCGGCGTGAATCACGCGGGTGGCGAAGCCGCGAGGTGCGGTGGTTTCGTCGTGCTGGCTCATGGCAAGGACCTGCGCAGGTGGTTGAGCATGTCGACACGGGTAATCAGGCCATAGAAGCCCGAGGCATCGGCGATGATCGCCACCAACCCACGGTCGAGTTCCGCTTGCAGTGTAGTCAGGCTGGCACTGGGCGGCAGGGTTTGCAGCTTGTCGGACATGGCGCTGGCAACCGGCAGGCGAAAGTGCGTGGGGTCGGCGTGCATGCCGACGAGGATATCGGACTCGTCGATCACCCCGACCAGCCGCTGGCCGTCTTCAAGCACCGGTAATTGCGAGACATCGGCCAGGCGCATGCGCTGGAACGCGGTGAGCAAGGTGTCACCGGGGCCGACGCTGATCACCCGGCCATCCTCGAAACGCCGGGCGATGAGGTCGCGTAAATCGCCGTAGTGCTTGAACTGCAGCAGGCCCTGGTCGGTCATCCACTGGTCGTTATAAACCTTCGACAGATAACGGGTGCCGGTGTCGCAGACAAAGCTGACCACCCGTTTCGGTTCGGTCTGTTCGCGGCAATAGCGCAGCGCCGCAGCCAGCAAGGTACCGGTCGAGGAGCCGCCGAGAATGCCTTCGGCGCGCAGCAACTGACGGGCATGATCGAAGCTTTCCTCATCGCTGATCGAGTAGGCCTTGCGCACGCTGGACAAATCGGCAATCGAGGGAATGAAATCCTCACCAATGCCCTCCACTGCCCAGGAACCGGGGGTGCCCAGGGCGCCGCTGCGGCTGTACTCGGCCACCACCGAGCCGACCGGATCGGCCAGCACCATGGCCAGGTCCGGCTGCACCCGGCGAAAGAAGCGGGTCAGGCCGGTCAAGGTGCCGGCCGAGCCGACACCGACGACGATGGTATCCACGTCATGGTGCATCTGCGCCCAGATTTCCGGTGCCGTGCTGCACTCATGGGCCAGCGGGTTGGCCGGGTTATTGAACTGATCGGCGAAGAACGCCTCGGGGATCTCCGTGGTCAGCCGCGCCGCCACGTCCTGGTAATACTCCGGATGCCCCTTGCCGACATCGGAGCGGGTGATATGCACTTCGGCGCCCATCGCCTTGAGGTGCAGCACCTTCTCGGTGGACATCTTGTCCGGTACCACCAGTACCACCCTATATCCCTTGGCCCGGCCGACCAGCGCCAGACCCAGGCCGGTGTTGCCAGCGGTGGCTTCAACGATGGTGCCACCGGGACGCAGCCGGCCATCGCGTTCAGCCGCATCGATCATGGCCAGGCCGATGCGGTCCTTGATCGAACCGCCGGGATTCTGCGACTCGAGCTTGAGAAACAAGGTACAGGGGCCGGTATCGAAGCGGCTGACGCGGACCAGGGGCGTGTTGCCGATCAGTTCGAGTACGGCTGGGCGGGAATCGTTGGGCATGGTGGCACCTCGCAGCGGGAAGCGATCTGCGCCAGGTCAGCGCATCCGTCCCGGACAATGCTTCGTTTCGACCATAGGCCCGCTTGGCGCCCACCGCAACCTCACCTGCCAAGGCACCCCGAAACCCCGGCAATAATTAAGGCAATTTGCTGGCCCCCCGCCACGTACTTCGTTGGCAAACTTGCTTTCCTTTCAACAGCTTAGGTTGACACTATGCGGGCTTATGGATTGACCCTTGCAACGTTTATTCTCGCCACTTTTGCCCTTGGCGCACAGGCCAAAGCGCTCGGCAAGAATGATCGCTATGTGTGCAGTTGGGGATCGGATATCGCCGCTGGCGCACAACAGTCCAAGCTGTCCGGCGTGACCTTGTACTCGGCACGCAAAAAACTGCAGGTGCGCAAATTCCCCAAACCGTGGATGCGCATGACCGCCATGGGCATCACCGAGCAAACCTACAACAGCCAGTCGCGGCTCAAGCCGGCAGCGATCAAACAGACCTACTACGAGCAGTGTGTCCAGCATGCGGTCGCGCAGCGCTAGCGAATTGGCGCGTGTATGATCTTCAGCCTTTTTGGTTTGGGCGCATCAACGGATGGATAGCACATCGGCGTATCACGGCAGCTGCCTATGCAGCGCCGTTACTTTTCGCATTGACGGGCCGATCAAGGCCGTTAGCCATTGCCATTGCAGCCAATGCCGCAAGGCGCATGGCGCGGCCTTTGCCAGTTATGGCAGCGTGCCGGGTACAAGCCTGACGGTCTGCGACCCTGACCAGGCGATACGCGTATTCAAGTCGTCGCCCAGTGTCAGTCGCAGCTTCTGTTCAACCTGTGGCGCGAATCTGTTCTGGAGCGATGCGGCGGGTAAATTTGCCAATTGGGTCAGTATCGCGCTGGGGACGCTGGACACACCGTTCGAGCCTGTCCGGCAGAAGCATGTGCACATGCAGTCAGGATTGTCCTGGCTGGACGGGCCTCATCGCGGGGCAAGCCCGCTCCCACCGGAAGTATGAGATCACCAGTGAGAGCGGGCTTGCCCCGCGATTGGACAAGCGCATAAAGCCCACCATACTGACTTGTCACTGCAAGCGAGCACGCAAGCAGCGCACCCAGGCTTATCTGCGTAATAAGGAGTTGCTATGGCAGGATGGTTTGAGTTGAGTAACAGCAGTGACGGTCAGTTCCGCTTTGTTCTCAAGGCGGGCAATGGCGAGGTCATTCTTACCAGTGAGTTGTACAAGGCCAAGGCCTCTGCCGAAAGTGGCATTGCCTCGGTCCAGGCCAACGGCGGCACGGATGAGCGCTACGAAAAGAAAGAGGCCAGCAATGGCAAATTTCACTTCAACCTCAAAGCCGCCAACCACCAGATCATCGGCAGCAGCCAGATGTATGCCACCGCGCAATCGCGTGATGCAGGCATTGCTTCAGTGAAAACCAACGGCAGCAGCAAGACGATCAAGGACAACACTTAATCGCGAGGTTCTCCTGGCGTGTGCCGGGCGCTGTGGTCCTTGACGCTACACTCAAGACAGCGCCCAGCCACCCAAATCGCGATCATGAACCTTCTGCACATCGCGCTCTTACCGTTACTGCCGTGAGGCGGCAAAATCGAGCTACGGCTATCTGCGCCGCTATCGGCAATCGATGAACCTGACTACGAACGGCAAAACACCGGCTGGCAGCTGGATGCCGAAGCCGATGCATTCCTGCAGACCTGGCTGACCAGCCCGCCAGAGCAACTGCCGCAGACTTTGGCAGCGTTTTGTGGCGGCCGCCCGACGACGCTGAGAGCGGGTGGGAGCGGGCTTGCCCCGCGATCGCGGTTTGTCAGTCACCTCGCATCGCGGGGCAAGCCCGCTCCCACCACCGCTCACACCGACGCTTGCCGTGGAACCAACGTGACCCAGTAACGGCTACGCGATTGCACGGTCAACGGCAGGCTGGCGGCGAGCAAGGCAAGGATCCGCTCCGTGTCGTTCAACTGGAAGGTGCCAGTGACCTTCAGCGACTCCAGCCCCGGCTCCCAGCGCAAGATACCCGGACGATAGCGGGCGACTTCACGCAGGAACAGACCCAAGGGCTGGTTGTTGACACTCAGTACGCCGTCACGCCAGTCAGGCATATGCGGATCGAAGCGCCCCATGGCGCCGCTGCCATCGGCGTACAGGGTCAGTTGATCGCCGTAATGCAGCGCCAGTTCCTCGCCCTGCACCGGCTGCACCTGCACCGTGCCAGAGAGCACCGAAATCCGGCAGCTGTCGGCGTCGCGGCGCAGACAGATTTGCGCTTGCCCCGTGCCCACCCGGCCCAGGCCGAAG
The DNA here is from genome assembly GCA_050739855.1 of Pseudomonas sp. Lineage (GTDB taxonomy): Bacteria > Pseudomonadota > Gammaproteobacteria > Pseudomonadales > Pseudomonadaceae > Aquipseudomonas. The sequence continues at coordinate 20,749 of JBOICD010000004.1, read as the reverse complement.
TCGACGTCAATCGGCTGCGCGCGATTGACGCTGAGGGCAATCTCGCCTTCGACCAGGGTCAATCGATGCTCAGCCATCTCCAGATCCACCGCCGTGGCGGTGTTCAGCTGTAGCAGGCTGCCATCGACCAGACGCACACCGCGCCGCTCACCGACGGCAGTGCGCAAGTCTGCGCGCCATACAGCCAGCGGCAACTGCTGGCTGAGCAACCAGCCGCCTGGCACCAGCACGGTCAAGGCCAGGCCACGCTTGAGCAAGGTACGGCGATTGACTTGCGCACGGTCCAGGCTGGCCATCGCCAACCCTTGCGGCACCGCCTGAAAGCGTTGACGCAGACCCTCGGCGCGTTGCCAGAGCTGTTCGTGGCGCGGATCGGCCGCCCGCCAATGATCAAGCCGCTGCAGGTCTTCGGCACTTGCCCGCCCCGAGTCGAGCAACGCCAGCCAGGCCGCAGCGGTGCGGGCCAGCTGGCGCGCCTCGGGGTTGTTCGTACGGTTCATAGTTCGGCCAACAGGCAGTGCTCGTAGGCCTGGGCCATGTAGCGTTTGACCGTGCGTTCGCTGACCTGCAGGCGCTCGGCGATTTGCCCATAGCCGAGGCCTTCGAGCTGCGACCAGAGAAACGCCCGCCGCACCTGGGGCGCCAGTCCATCAAGCAGTTCATCCAGGGCTTGCAGGGTTTCCAGCAGCAACCAGCGCTGCTCCGGTGACGGTGCCAGGGCTTCGGGCAAGGTGGCCAGCGCCTCAAGGTAGGCCTGTTCGAGACTGCGGCGTTTGTAGAAGTTGACCAGCAGACGCTTGCCGACCGTCAGCAGGTAGGCGCGTGGTTCCCGCAGTTCTTCGAGTACCTGAGGGCTGGCAAGCACGCGCAGGAAAGCATCCTGACTGAGGTCGGCAGCATCCCAGCGATTGCCCAGGCGCCGCTGCAACCAGCTTTCGAGCCAACTGCGGTGATCACGGTAAAGACCGTGCAGCGTCTGCTCGGAAAGGATCACCGCTTCGCTCATCTCAACGCACCTGCAAGGGAAAGGATCAAATGAGATTGATTCTAATTAATACCCTTGTACAAACCAAGTGCTGTCATTGGATCTGCTGACAATATTCGCTGCGGTGAAGCAGCGACGCCCCCTCGCCGCTGCCGGAGGTGTATCAACGCGTGGCCTGAAACCGCGGGCACTGTCCTTCGAGCCGATAACGCAGGGTTACCAACTGCCCGGACGTATCTTCGTAGGTCATCAACATCGGCGCCGCTTCGCAACCGCGGGCCATGGGGGTCTGTTCGATCAGCCGGGCGACATCGATCGATGTGCCGTAACGGTAGTCCTGAACAGCCGGGACGGTTTTGCCGGTTCTTGCCGCATAGGCCTGTACTGCCTGCTCATGGGCAACCAGACGCGCATCCTTCACTTCTGGTGCCGAGGCCAGCGCGCTCTGGCCGGTCAGCAGCACCAGGGCTGCCACTACCAAACCTTGCTTGCGCTTCATTTCGACTTACCTCACAGGTGATGGAACGAACTGTCGGGTCAAACAGTTCGAGCTTACGCCTGCTGGCAGCGACCGGCTACAAGGCGATATCCAGCGCCTTGCGCAGTTGAGCGCCGCGGTTGTCGGCGGCGGCGCTGATCAACGCATAGTTGTAGTCGCCGCGAGACCAGTAACGGGCCTGCAACTGGCCATCGGTGCGCTCGCCACTGGGCATGCGGGTGAACTGTTCGCTCGGCGAGCGCAGGAACAGACTGACCCGTTGGCCCTGGGCATCTTCGAACACCAGCAACGCGGCTGGTCCCTGTTCGTTGCTCAGCAAGCGTGCGCCTAGCGGGGTGAAACCATAAGCCGACAAGTCCGGCAGGTTGCCGACATGACGAAAATGTTGTCCCAACCAGGCCTGCAGACGCGCCGGATCACGCGCGCTGAGGTCGAGGGCGCTGGTATCGGCGAACAGCCGATGGGCCTGCAGCGCATCGGCCATGGGCAGGTTACTGGCCACCAGGCTGCTCTCGCGCACCTGCCAGCCACCCAGGCCACCGATGCCCAGGGTCAGCAACAGCACCGCGGCATTGGCCCAGTGCCGCTGCCGGCGCCGACGCAGTTCACGACGTACATGGGCCGGATCAAGCCGCGGGTTGGCGGCCTGCCCGGCAAAGCCTGACAAGGCCGCGCGCAGTTGCCGGGCGTCCCGACGCCAGCCTTCGACCTGCCGGGCCGGCTCGGGGTTGGCGGCCAGGTACAGCTCCACCGCCCGCCGACGTTCCGGGTCCAGGCACTCGTCGACATAGGCGTGCAGCTCGTCTTCGGACGGGATCAACTGACTCATTTCAACCTCCGCAACACCGGGGACGCGGTAGTGCCCTCGGCCAGTTCGCGCAGCGCCACGCGCGCCCGCGACAAACGCGACATCACCGTGCCAATCGGCACCCCCAAGGCCTGGGCGGCCTCCTTGTAACTCAGGCCCTCGACACTGACCAGCAGCAACAAGGCACGTTGCTCGGTGGGCAAGCGGGCAAAGGCAGCCAGGCCAGACTGGGCCAGGACAATGTCCTCGGTAGCGTTGCCGGCCTCTTCGCCGCGTCCGAACCAGGCCAGCCAGCGGGCATGACGACGCTCACGGCGTTTGCCGTCGATAAATTGCCGGTAGAGGATCGAGAACAGCCAGGCCCGCAAGCTGTCGTGCTCGCGCTGCTGGCCGCGGCGGCTCAGGGCACGCTCGACCGTGGCCTGGACCAGGTCGTCAGCGCTGCTCGCCTCGCGGGTCAGCCACAGGGCGAAGCGGCGCAGGCGCTCGAGCATCTCGCGTAATTGGTCGTCATCGAGTTCGTTCATTGCCAGGGTCTTGGCCTGTAGGCGATCAGTGTACGAGGCAGACGCTGCAGAGAAAAAATTATTCCACGAGGTCAGGAATAAAAATCCGCCCCGAACGTCGTACCGGCTCATTCACTGACCCGGATCGCCGCCATGAGCACTCCGTTACACGGTCGTCCCCGCGCCTTGCGCCTGGCTGCAATCGGTCTCGGCCTGAGCGCCCTGGCCGCAGGTTTTGCCTATGCCGCCGGCTGGATCGGCAGCGAACGCCTGACCCCGAAACGCATCATCGACACCTTCGAAGCCCAGGCCGGACACTACCCCGGCTACCGTAAAAATCACGCCAAGGGCCTATGCGTCAGTGGCTACTTCCTCAGCAGTAACCAGGCCGAATCGTTGTCCCGGGCGCGGGTGTTCAGCCAGCAACGGGTGCCGGTGATCGGTCGCTTCGCGATTGGTGGCAGCAACCCTTACAGCGCCGATACCAGCGTGCCGACCCGCAGCCTGGCGCTGCAGTTGAGCAGCGACGATGGCCAGGTCTGGCGCACCGGCATGAACACCCCACCGGTATTGGCGGTGAGCACCGCCGAAGCCTTCTACCAGCAGGTGCTGGCGATGACCCCGGACCCGGCCACCGGCAAACCGGACCCGGCGCGGCTCCAGGCGTTTTTCGCCGCCCACCCGGAAAGTGCTGCGTTTCGCCAATGGGCCAAGGACTACAAGGCTCCGGACAGCTTTGCCAATTCCAGCTTCAACAGCATCAATGCCTTTGCCCTGATCGATGGCGCCGGTAACCGCCAGTATGTGCGCTGGAGCCTGTTACCACAGACGCCATTCGCCGCCTTGCAGGGTCAGGTCGACGACCGTGACTACCTGCAACACGACCTGCAACAGCGCCTGCGCCAAGGCCCCTTGCGCTGGACCCTGCGCCTGACCCTGGCTGAAGCCGCTGATCGGGTCGATAACTCGAGCCAGCCCTGGCCCGCAGAGCGTCGCAGCGTCGATGCCGGCACCCTGGTAATCGAGCAGGTCGACGGTCCTGAACAAGGCGCCTGCCGCGACCTCAACTTCGACCCGCTGATTCTGCCCAGCGGCATCGAACCTTCCGCCGACCCGATCCTCGCCGCCCGTTCGGCAGCGTACGCCGAGTCCTTCAACCGCCGCAGCCGCGAAGCGGCTCACTTGGGAGCCCGACCATGAGCGCTGTCCCTGTTGCCTTCCATCCCCTGGCGCGCCTGCTGCACTGGCTGATGGCAGTGTTGATCCTGGCCATGCTGTTCGTCGGCGTGAGCATGATCAGCGACCTGTCGCCGCGCCACACCTGGCTGCTCAGCCTGCACAAGGCTATCGGCCTGGCCTTGCTGTTGTTGGTGCTGGTGCGCATCGTTTTGCGCCTGACCTTGCCCCACCCGCCGCTGCCCGCTGATCTGCCGACAGCACAGCGCCTGGCTGCCGGGGCTTCACACCTGCTGCTGTATGGACTGATGCTGGCCATGCCATTGATCGGCTGGGGCATGCTGTCGGCCGGTGGCTACCCGCTGCCCTTGCACCTGCCGGCCCTGCTGCCTCACGACCTGCAATTGTATGCAGTGCTACGCCAGGCCCATGGCTGGCTGGCTTACGTGCTGTTCGCGACCGTGCTGGTGCACCTGGGCGCGGCGCTGGTGCATGGCCTGGTGCGGCGCGACGGGGTATTGCGCAGTATGTGGCCGGCGCCCTTGCGCAACCGCCAGATCAACGATCAAGACTAACGATTCTTATTATCAAAGGATGCTGTCGGCGGGCCATTTGCGGCACAATGCAACGCTTGCCTCTAAGCCTTGGATAGCCATGAACAGCGCACAGGATCCTGCCCAACCCGCCTCGCTTGCCGCACAGCAGAGCAGCTTCGACCTGCGGCCGCTGCTGTTTGCCAACATGGCCTGCACCATGGCGATGATGGCCTTCGTCTCCCTGATCGGTCCGATTGCCCGGACCCTCGGCCTGGCCACCTGGCAGGCCGGGGCGGCGGTGACCGTTGCCGGGGTGATCTGGATGTTGCTGGCGCGGCCTTGGGGCCAGGCCAGTGATCGCCTCGGCCGGCGACGGGTGCTGTTGCTCGGCACTGCGGGTTTTACCCTGGCGTACTGGGCCTTGTGCCTGTTCATCGATAGCGCCTTGAATCTGCTGCCCAGCGCCACCCTGGCCTTCACTGGCCTGATGCTCGGGCGCGGTTTGATTGGCGCGTTCTACGCCGCCCTGCCGGTGGGCGGCGCTGCGCTGATCGCTGACAACATCCCGCCACAGCATCGCGCCCGGACCTTGGCGTCGCTGGGCGCGGCCAACGCCGTCGGCCTGGTACTCGGCCCGGCCCTGGCGGCGCTGCTGGCGCGCCACAGCTTGAGCCTGCCGTTCTATGCGATGGCGCTCCTGCCGATGCTGGCGTTTGTAGTGCTATTGCGCAAACTCAAGCGCCAGGAGCTGCACCTCAAGCAACCGCCACGCCCCGTGCGCCTGGCCGATCCGCGCTTGCGCCGACCGCTGCTGGTGGCTTTCGTGGCCATGCTCAGCGTTTCCGTAGCGCAGATCACCGTAGGCTTCTTCGCCCTGGATCGCTTGGGCATGAACCCGGTAGACGCAGCGCAGACCGCAGGCATCGCCCTGACCATGGTCGGCGTGGCACTGATCCTGGCGCAGCTGCTGGTGCGCACGTTGCAGTGGCCGCCGCTGCGGATGATCCGCGTCGGCGCCAGCCTTTCGGCCCTGGGCTTTGCCGCTGCCGCCTTTGCCGCCAGTGCCGAAATGCTCTGGGCCAGCTTTTTTGTTTCGGCCTGCGGCATGGGCTGGGTGTTCCCGGCCTTTTCGGCCTTGGCCGCCAACGCCATGGACGCCTCCGAACAAGGCGCCACGGCCGGTTCCATTGGTGCGGCGCAGGGCTTGGGAGTCGTCATCGGCCCTTTGGCCGGGACCTTGATCTACGCCGTCGATCCGCGCCTGCCCTACCTGATCGTTGCCGTGTTGCTGCTATTGGTCGGACTGTGGCCACACCCGCGTCAGTCGTCCGTACAGGCGGGCCGCTAAAGCATCACGGAATGTGCTTTAATGCTCCGCCAAAAAATTTTCGATATATAAGGCGGCTATGGACACGGGGACACGACTCAAACTGGTGCGTGAACGCAACAAACTCTCCCAGCGGGAGCTGGCCCGTCGTAGCGGGCTGACAAACTCGACAATTTCCCAGATCGAGCAAAATCGCGTCAGCCCCTCGGTCAGTTCCCTGAAAAAACTGCTCGAAGGCATTCCCATGTCCCTCGCGGAGTTTTTCAGCTTCGACGAGCCGCCGCGCGAGGAGCGCTTCGTATTCCGCTCCACCGAACAGCCCGACCTGGGCAACAGCGGCTTGCGCATGCTGCTGGTCGGCGCCAGCGTCGAAGGCCGGCAAATGCGCATGCTGCGCGAACTGTACGCACCGGGGGCCGACTCCGGCGATGAGCCGATCGTCCACTCCGAAGGCGAAGAATGCGGCCTGGTGACCCGTGGCACCATCGAACTGCGAGTGGATGGCCAGGTCAGCATCCTCAACTCCGGTGACGGCTACTACTTCCCGACCACCCTGCCGCACAGCTTCAAAAACATCGGCCAGGACGAAGCGGAAATCATCAGCGCCAACACCCCGGCAAACTTCTGACAAAAGCAAGCGCGCAGCGAATTGTGATCTTGATCTTGATCTGCTTTTGATCTGCTTGTGATCTTGATCCACCGGCCCCGTTAACCAGTAGGGCCGAGTGGAGGTGTCGTGGAGGGGCTAGCGTGCAGCGCCTTCGGCGTAGCCGAAGTTGCGAAGCGTAGAGTTGCTTGCAACTCGTAGCTCGCAATGCCCCGTAGCGACACCGGAAGGAGGGAACCCGAAGCGCAGCGTAGGGCCCCTGGTGGGGCGAGTCCATACATAAGGGCGGAAAGGTGACTCAGCGCCGCATTGGCAAATGGATATGCCCATAAGTCCGAGGGCCTCATCGCGGGGCAAGCCCGCTCCCACCCCTTGGGGTTACATCCACCCCAACCAGTGCCACCAGGTCGCTGCAAACACCAGCATCAGCAGATAACCAATCACCGTCACCAGAATCCCTACCCGCGCAAACTGCTTGGCACTGAACGTCTCAGTCCCCAGACACACCATGTTCTGCGGCGCATTGATCGGCAGAATAAAGCCATAACTGACCACAAAGCCCAACGCCATGGTCATCCCCAGACGGCTGAAATCCCCGGGCAAGGTCTGCAACACCGCAATCAGGATCGGCAACAGCGCCGAGGTCAGCGCCGTCGCACTGGCAAACCCCAGATGGATCAGAATCAAAAACGCCGCCAGGATCGAAAACACCCCCAGCGTGCCCAACTGATCCAGCCCGGTATTGGCCACCACCTGCGCCCCCAGCCATTGCCCCGCCTGGGTAGTCAGCAAGGTAGTCCCCAGACTGATCCCGACCCCGAAAACAATCACCGTGCCCCATGGGATCCGTGCCTGCACATCTTTCCAGGTCATCACCCCGAAGCGTGGCAGCAACAGAATCACCAGCCCCGCATAAGTGGTCGAAGTGGTATCGAAACTATGCAGCTTGCCCTCGGTGGCCCAGACCAGCAGCAGCAACAGCGACACCCCGAGCAAACGCTTCTGCGCCCCACTCATCGGCCCCAGTTCAGCCAAGGTCTTGCTTACTGCCGCCTTACCACCAGGAATGCTGTCACTCTCTGGCGGCAACAGTTTGAGCACGATGAAAATCAGCACCGCCGACATGATCACCGCCCAAGGCGCACCGGCGATCAGCCAGTCGATCCACGACACCCGGGCACCGAGCATCTTGTCCATGAAACCCACGGTCAGCAGGTTCTGCGCCGCCGCGGTCTGGATACCGATGTTCCAGATGCTGGTGCCCTGGGCCACGATGATCATGATCGCGGCGGCAATGTTGGAGCGCTTGTCGACGCCAAACGCGGCAATCACCCCCATCATGATCGGCACCACGCAGGCACTGCGCGCAGTAGCGCTGGGCACTACCAGACTGAGCAAAATGGTCACCGCCACCGCGCCGAGCAAAATACGCCGGGTACTGACACCGACACTGGACAGCGTCACCAACGCGATACGCCGATCCAGCCCGGTATGGGTCATGGCCGCGGCAATGAACAAGGCACCGACTACCAGCGCCAGGGCGCTGTTGGAAAACCCGGTCAGCGCCAGGCTGATGGCCGCAGAGGACCCATAGGTTACCGAGGGATCGGCCACCGTCGGCGCTGTGCCGAGCAGGAAGGCCATCAACGAGGTGATCATTATCGCACTGGCTTCGTACGACACCGCCTCGCTGATCCACACCACCACGGCAAACGCCAGAATCGCCAGCACCCGCTGCCCGGCCACCGGCAAGTCGGCCGGCAGCGGCAGCAACAACACGCCAATCAGGGCAGCAATCCCCAACAACAAACCAATCGGAACCTTGACCCGGGTGGAGGGTGCATCCGGTGCGCTAGCCGACGAACTCATGAGAATCTCCCTGCAATACATGTGCGAACATGATCGGACAGTTGCCATGGCGACGAACTGATACGTATCAACCGCAGCGAATCAAGTATTGTCGGACAAGAATGTAGTGCTCGAAAATAATCACTACAAAACCTATTGACGCCATTCGTCGGCCCTTGCATGATGAGGCCGTCTCCCCGATCGGGGACACTGGCAAGGGTGTTCCAGGCAGCTCGAAGGATCCATGAGCTGTATGCGGATGGGTACTGCCCAAAAGGCAGCGTGTAAAAGCCCCCAGTTATGACGCTGCTGTAGCAGCTTTCTTTCTACGCTACATGACGTGCGCCGAGTTTGAACTCAACTACGAATGGTCAAGGGGGCTTTATGATGAATCTGAACAATCAACCGACTGTTGACGAACTGGCCCGGCTGTTCGCCGCGCGCAAGGACACACTCGACAGCCACATTCTCTGGGTTTGCGAAGCCGGTGAAGTACGCCTGGACAGCCTGGGGCCACTGACCGATGAAGCACAGTTCGAGCAACGCACGCCGAACATGCGCGCCCGGTTGAAGATGTACCGTCGCGGCCAGGGCTACGTCGGCAAGAAAGCCGCCGCTGATACCCAGTACGTCGGACGTGTGCTGCAGACCCTGCAACATGAGTGGGCCGAGCTGCAGGACAAACCAGGCGTTGCGGTGATCGACCGCCTCTGCTGAGAACAACAAAAGGCAACAGGCAATACATTGAAGCCCGATCCATAAGGATCGGGCTTTTTTCATTAGCGCCCTACCCGGCTACAATGCCCTTTTTTGCCCAAGAGCCCAGCCATGAACTCTCCCGCATTCGGCACCGGCGATGCCTCCTACCAGGCCGCAGGCGGCATTGATGGCCTGCGTCGGCTGGTCGATGACTTCTACCGTTTGATGGACCAGACCCCGAGCGCCCGCGCGGTGCGTCAGATGCACCCGGACAACCTCGACAGCTCACGGGACAAACTGGCCTGTTTTCTCAGTGGCTGGCTCGGCGGCCCGGCGTTGTTCAGCGAGCGCTATGGACCGATCGCCATCCCGGCCTTCCATGCCCGTTGGCCGATCGATGAATCCCACAGTGAAATCTGGTTGAACTGCATGGCGCAGGCCATCGCCCTGCAAGACTATTCGCCGGCGTTCGCCGAGTACTTGCTGCGCCAGTTGCGCGTGCCGGCCCAGCGCATTGTCCAGGCCAGCCGCAACCGTCACCCTCAGGCCTGACGCCGCAATGGCGCCGGGAAGTCACCCGTGAGCAACGCCCGGGCCCGGTCCACCCCCCAGACCATGGCGCGGGTCATGGTTTCGCCCGGGCGATTGTCGTAGTACTCCTCCACCATCGCCTTGCCATGACGGGCGTACACGCCGATGAACAATTGTGTAGCGCCGGTGCGCGACAACCTGACCTGTACATCAATGCTGGTGCCGTCACTGAGCTGTTCGTCGTGGCTGCGACTGTGCAGCTGCGCGTCCGCCCATCTCCAGTAAGTTACTTCCCTGATCCGCATCGGTTACCCCCTGTATTGATAGCAGCCGGACAAGTAAGACATACAAGTACGCTGCAGGCGAGCGCCCATGCCTTAACCGTTGAGCAAGGTCAAACAATGCAGAAAAAACCCCGCAACAATGTGCGGGGTGATGTGAACCGGTTCACTTTTTCACCGGGACCCTGGGCATGAAACGGCCTTTCTTGGCGCGCTGCAGGTGGCTCGGTCTGGCCTGTTCGGCGTCGTCCTGGGTCATATGGGCAAAGCCCAGATGGAAAGCCGCCTGACCGCAACGTACCTGGCTGTTGATGGGAAATTCGTCGCCTTGGTCCTCGAAGTAGAACTCACTCATGCCCTGTCTCCCTCTGACAGCGAGCCAACACCGGCAAGCAGATGATTGCCCAGAAAAGTATCGGCTCAAGTGATTCTGAGACTAGTCGGTCATTTGTGGACCGTGCAGGCGGATAACAAAAAAGCCCGACCAATGGCCGGGACATTTTGTCGCACCCAAAAAACTACCTGAGCTTGACCGCGGTGCCGGTGACAAACACCACGACCATCCCGCCACGGGCCGATGGCATGCTGATCTCGTAGTCCAGGCCGACCACGGCATCGGCCTGCAGGCTGCGGGCCCGGGCCTTGATTTCATCGGTGGCCTGCTCGCGGGCTTCTTTCAAGGCGCTTTCCAGGGTTTGCGAACGGCCACCGAAAAAGTCGCGAAAGCTGGCGAATACGTCGCGCACCACGTTGATGCCCTGGACCGATTCGGCGCTGACCACGTCCAGGTAGGCGGCAATTTGCCGACCCTCGACAGTGCCTGTAGTGGTGATAATCATGCTGCTCTCCTTCCCTTCGGTCTTGCAGGTTGTACGCCGAGCCCGTCCGGACAACGGCAAAAAAAGCGATGGTAACAAATGCCGAAGATCGTCCACCGGCTATTTATCCAAGCAATCATTTGTGTAATGTGGCAGGCGCACCTAGACTTCCAGGCACTCATCACCTTGCGAAGGAACCGCACATGCCCTCACCGCCTACGCCGGCAAACGCCTCTTGGGCCGAACTGCTGCATGGCCGCAATGCCCTGCGTTCGATTGCGCTGGCCGGCGGGGTGGCGCTGCATGCGATCAACGTCTACATCGTCACCACCATCCTGCCGACAGTGATTGCCGACATCGGTGGATTGGCCTTCTATGCCTGGAGCACCACGCTGTTCGTGGTCACCTCGATCATCGGCTCGACCCTCTCGGCGCGGCTGCTCGAAGGCCTTGGACCACGGCGCGCGTTCCTGCTGGCACTGGCCGTCTTCGCGGCAGGTTCAGCACTCTGCGCGGCAGCCCCGAGCATGCCGGTGCTGCTGGCTGGCCGCAGCGTCCAGGGCCTGGGTGGCGGCATTCTGTTTGCCCTGAGCTATGCCCTGATCCGCCTGGTGTTCGATAAACGCCTATGGCCGCGCGCCATGGCCATGGTTTCCGGAATGTGGGGCCTGGCGACCCTCTGTGGCCCGGCCATCGGCGGCGTGTTTGCCGAGAGCGGACATTGGCGCTGGGCATTCTGGACCTTGCTGCCAGTGATCGCGCTGCTGGCGGTGATCGTCATCACTCAGTTGAACAACACCCTCGCCGGCACCTCCAGCAGCACACGCCCACCCTATGGCTTGATCGCCTGCCTGGTAGCCTCGGTGCTGGCTATTTCGGCGGCCAGCCTGTCCAGTCACCTGCTGTGGAACCTGCTCGGCATCGGCGTCGGCCTTGCCATCGCCGTGCTGATTGCCCGCCTTGACCGAGATCCCGAGCGTCGCCTGCTGCCCACCGGTGCCTACTCATTGGGCACCCGCCTGGGCGTGCTTTACGCGGTGATGTGCCTGTTGATTGCAGCCATGACCACCGAGATTTTCGTGCCCTATTTCCTCCAGCAGATCCATGGTCTCGGGCCCCTCGCCGCAGGCTACATGACCGCCGCCATGGCCGCTGGCTGGACCCTCGCCGCCCTGCTCAGCGCCAGCCGCACGGGCGATGCGGCCGAGCGGCTGATTCGCCTGGGGCCGGCGGTGATCGTCGCGGCGCTGCTGGCGCTGGCCTGGATGACCGCCCAGACTCACTGGCTGACCAGCGTGCTCGGCGTTGCCAGTTACTGCCTGGCGCTGGCCGGGGTTGGACTGGGTATTGGTCTTGGCTGGCCGCACCTGTTGAGCCGGGTATTGAGCGCCGCACGCCCTGGCGAAGAAAACCTCGCCTCGGCGTCGATCACCACCGTGCAGTTGTATGCCACGGCCCTGGCTGCGGCATTGGCCGGACTGGTGAGCAACAGCGCCGGGTTGGTCGATCCCGGTGGCGTGGTCGGTGCCCGGCACGCAGCGTTGTGGTTGTTCGGCGTATTTGCCCTGGCACCCGTGCTGACCCTGATACTGGTTCGGCGCATCACCGGCAGCCGCGGCCTGGCCCTGGCCTGATGCGCGGCGCAGAACGGCATTTTCAGCGCTCATTCAATACAATCCTGGGCTTTCCATGTGCATGACGACCACCCTTCCATGACCCCGACCGCCACCGACGCCAGCAACTCCACCGCCGAGCGCATCCTGTTTCTGCTCAAGACCCGCGGCGCGCTGAAGACTACTGATTTGGCCAGTCTGCTGCAGATCAGCTTCGAGGCCGCGCGCCAACACATTCAGAAGCTGCAGGCGGCACAGCTGATCAGCGGCGTCAGCGTACCATCCAACGGCGCCGGTCGGCCCTCACAGAAATGGTTACTGACCGAGACGGCGCAACGGCGCTTTCCGGATGCTCACAGTGTGCTGACCCTGCAACTGATCGAAAGCGTCGAACAGGTGTTCGGCAGCGACGGTGTCGAGCAACTGATCCAGCGTATGGAGGCGACCCACCGCGCCGAATACCAGCAGGCCTGCAGCCAACTGCACAGCCTGGAAGACAAGGTGCGCACCCTGGTTCAGTTGCGCGAACAGGCCGGCTACATGGCCGAAATGCAAGCCTGCGACAACGGCTGGCTGATCATCGAGAACCACTGCCCGATTTGCGTCGCCGCCAGCCGCTGCCAGGGTTTCTGCCGCTCGGAGCTACAGGTGTTTCAAGCGGTGCTCGGCGAGCAGGCACTGGTCGAACGTTGTGAACATCTGCTGTCGGGCCAACGCCGTTGTGTGTATCGGGTCAGCCCACGGCATTCCCCTACACCCACGGCAGGTTGAACACCACAAACGCCAGCAAGGCCCAGAGCACCAGCACCAGGTGGGTTAGCTGCAAGCCTTCCTGACGAATCCAGTAACCGAACCAAAGGCCACCCAAGAGCATGCTGAAGGTAAAACCGAGAAACGCACTCAAAGCCAGGTTCAACCAGGGGCGGGCCTGTATCAGGTCGGCCTCGACCAGCAACAGGTAGCTGCCGGTCAGCGCGGTCCCTGCGGCGATGACCTGCAACACCAGCACCAGCAGCAAGGCGATTCGGTGCCAGGCAGGCGAATGCAGGGCGCGGCCGAGCAGCGGGATGTCAATGGCCGGCGCCTGACGCAAGGGCGCCATGGCCATGGTCGCCCCTACTGCACCGACGGAAGCCCGAAAGGCCTGGAGGTTGTTGAGTACCGCAATACACAGCCAGAGACTCAAGCCCGACGCGAGGGTGGCCTGAAACAGCCACAGGGAGGTGTGCAAATCCATTTGATTGTCAGCCCTAATACACAAGTTGAAACTTGGATATTAGGACTGCACCGGGCAATGCACAAGCTGTTGCCCTACCCGGCCCTGCAACGGCGCCAGGCGCTCACCGAGCAACCGCCTCAGTGATAGGCGTCGCCTACCTTCACCTTGCCGCGAAACACGTGATAGCTCCAAAAGGTGTACACGAGGATGACCGGAATGATGAACAGCGCCCCGATCAAGGCAAACAGCTGACTCGATGCTGGCGATGCGGCCTGCCAAAGGCTGATCCCGGGCGGCACGATGTTCGGCCAGATGCTGATGGCCAGCCCCAGGTAGCCGAGGAACACCAAGGCAACCACCGCGATGAACGGCCAGTGCGAGTGACGTTTGCGCAAACTCTTCTGGATCACCACCACTGCAGCCACAGCCAGCACGGCAATGGCAGCCGAACGCAGCCAGTGACTGCCAGCGAACCAGCGCTGGGCGATGTCGTCATGGATCAATGCCGTCCAGCCACAGATGATCACAATGACCAGCGCCAGCAGGTACGCCAGCGGACGGCTGTAGTGACGCATGCGTGACTCGAGCATGCCCTCGGTCTTGATCAGCAGCCAGGTGCTGCCCAGCAGTGCGTAGGTCAGGATCAGACCCAGACCACAGAACAGCGGAAATGGCGCCAGCCAGTCCAGGGCGCTGCCGGCAAACTGACGATCGACCACCGGGATGCCACTGATGTAGGTACCAATGGCCACCCCCTGAAAGAAAGTCGCCAGGATCGAACCACCAATGAACGCCTTGTCCCACCAGTGACGCTTTTGCGCGCTCGCCTTGAAGCGGAACTCGAACGCCACACCGCGAAAGATCAGCCCGGCCAGCACCAGCACCAGCGGCAGATAGAGCGCCTCGAGGATCACCGAGTAGGCCAACGGAAACGCTCCGTACAACGCCGCCGCGCCGAGCACCGCCCAGGTCTCGTTACCATCCCAGACCGGCGCAACGGTATTCATCATCACATCGCGCTCGCCGGCGTCGGAAATCAGCGGAAAAAGGATGCCCAGCCCCAGGTCAAAGCCATCCATGATCACGTACATCATCAGGCCGAAGGCGATGATGACACCCCAGATGATCGACAGGTCGATACCTTGAATTGCCATGTTCCAGTCCCTCTCAGTCGGCGGCAGACAGCGGTCTGCGTGAAGTTGCTAGCAGGGTGTCGGCAGGCGTTGCGTCATGTGCCTCAAAGGCCTTCGGCCCCTTACGGACCAGGCGCATCATGTAGCCGATGCCAACGGTGAACACCGAGAAGTAAATGACCACGAACAGTGCCAGGGTCACGCTCATCTGCGTGGCACTGTGATTGGAGGCCGCTTGCGTGGTGCGCATCAGGCCGTAGACCACCCAGGGCTGACGGCCCACTTCAGTGGTGAACCAGCCGGCCAGCAGGGCAATCAGACCGGAGGGCCCCATCAACAAAGCGAACCACAGGAACAGCCTGTTGCGATACAGCGCACCGTTGCGCCGCAGCACCAGGGCCAGCAGTGCGCAGCCAAGCATCAACATGCCGAGCCCGGCCATGATCCGGAAACTCCAGAAAATGATGGTGGAGTTGGGCCGGTCCTGCTTGGCAAAGCTCTTGAGCGCCGGGATCTGTTTGTCCAGGCTGTGGGTGAGGATCAGGCTGCCCAGGTAGGGGATTTCGATGGTGTAGTGCGTGGTCTCGGCGTCCATGTCCGGCAACCCGAACAGCACCAGCGGTGACGGCTCGCCGGGCTTGTTCTCCCAGTGCCCTTCGATCGCCGCGATTTTCGCCGGTTGATGCTTGAGGGTGTTCAGTCCATGGGCATCACCGACGACGATCTGCGCCGGGGTGGCAATCAGGATCATCCACATGGCCATCGACAGCATCTTCCTGATCTGCGCCGAGTCGTTACCGCGCAGCAGATGCCAGGCCGCCGAGGCACCGACAAACAACGCGGTGGACAGGAAGGCCGCCAGCGCCATGTGCATCAGGCGATAAGGGAACGAAGGGTTGAAGACGATCTTGAACCAGTCCACCGGTGCCACCCGGCCATCGATGATCTCGATTCCCTGCGGTGTCTGCATCCAGCTGTTGGACGACAAGATCCAGAACATCGAGATCAGCGTACCGATGGCCACCATCACCGTGGCAAAGAAATGCAGGCGCCGCCCCACCCGGTCCCAACCAAACAGCATCACCCCGAGGAAGCCGGCTTCGAGGAAGAACGCGGTGAGCACCTCGTAGGTCAGCAGCGGCCCGGTGACGCTGCCGGCGAAGTCGGAAAAACGCGCCCAGTTGGTGCCGAACTCGTAGGCCATGACCAGGCCCGAGACCACGCCCATACCAAAGTTGACGGCGAATATCTTCGACCAGAAATGATAAAGGTCTTTGTAGACCCGGTGATTGCTCTTCAGCCAGCAGCCTTCGAGCACGGCCAGAAAACTGGCCAGGCCGATGGTGATGGCCGGGAAGATGATGTGGAACGAGACGGTGAACGCGAATTGAATCCGCGCCAGGTCCAACGCACCCAGTGTGTTCATGAGGAAATCCTTGCAGACGCGCGCACGCCCGGACACGGCAGCCCGCTGGAGCTGCCGTGGGCGGTCAACGCTTCAAGTCAAATAACGCAAACGGCGTAACGATCAGAGGTTCGCCGACGCAATCCGGTTGTTGTCCCGCGCCTTCTCAAGCTTGATGGCGATGAACTTCGAGGTTGGCGTAAAAGTGCGGTCGCCATAGCTTTCCAGCGGCACCAGTGGATTGGTCTCCGGGTAGTACGCTGCGGCCTGGCCACAGGGAATGTCGTAGGCCACCAGGGTAAAGCCGCTCACACGGCGCTCGCGGTCATCCTCCCAGAGCGACACCAGGTCGACCTTTTCGTTGGGTTTGAAGCCCAGGCGGCGAATGTCCTGCTCATTGGCAAAGATCACCTCACGCAGACCAAACACCCCGCGATAGCGGTCATCCAGGCCATACAAGGTGGTGTTGTACTGGTCATGGGAGCGCAAGGTCTGCAGCACCAGATCAGGCTTGTCGCCACGCGCCAGCACCGCCTCATTGATCAGCTGCTCCGGTAGCAGGCTCGGGGTGAACTGGGCCTTGCCAGATGTGGTATTCCACTGCCGTTCGGCGGCGGGGTTACCCAGATGGAAGCCACCGGGATGCTGCAAACGGGCGTTGAAATCCTCGAAGCCCGCAATGGTGTCGGCGATCAGGTCACGGATACGGCTGTAGTCGGCCACAGTCCATTCCCAATCGATCGGACGGTCACCCAAGGTGGCCTTGGCGATACCGGCAATGATCGATGGCTCCGAGCGCAGCAGCGGCGAACGCGGTTTGAGCTGGCCGTAGGAGATATGCACCATGCTGAAGGTGTCCTCCACGGTAACGCCCTGCGGGCCTTCAGCCTGCACGTCGATTTCGGTGCGTCCAAGGCACGGCAGGATCAACGCATCGCGACCGGTGACCAGGTGCGATCGATTGAGCTTGGTGGCGATGTGCACGGTCAGCTCGCAGTTGCGCAAGGCGTCGTGAGTACGCGGCGTATCCGGCGTAGCCTGAGCGAAGTTGCCGCCCAGGGCGATGAACACCTTGGCACGTTTTTCCTCCATCGCCTGGATCGCCAGAACCGCGTTATGGCCATGCGCGCGTGGCACCTGAAAGCGAAAACGCTGCTCCAGGGCATCAAGCAGCCGCGCTGGCGGTTGCTCGTCGATGCCCATGGTGCGGTCTCCCTGTACGTTGCTGTGACCGCGCACCGGCGACAGCCCGGCCCCCGGTTTGCCGACGTTGCCGCGCAGCAGTTGCAGGTTGATGATTTCCTGCACGGTGGGCACCGAATGACGGTGCTGGGTAACGCCCATCGCCCAGCACATCACCACCCGCTCGGCACGCCGGTACATGCGCGCGGCCAGTTCCAGCTCGGCCAGGCTCAGGCCGGACTGCTCGACGATGTGCGCCCAGCTGGTGGCATCGACTTGCGCCAGGTACGCATCCACGCCCGAGGTATGCTCGGCAATAAAGGCATGGTCGAAGACCGCCGGTTCGCCATTGGCCTGGGCCTCACGTTCCCACGTGAGCAGGAACTTGGCGATACCGCGCATCACCGCCATGTCGCCGCCCAGGGCCGGCCGGAAGTACGCGGTATTGGTCGGCTCGGAACCATTGCTGAGCATTTCGAAGGGATGCTGCGGATGCTGGAAGCGTTCCAGGCCGCGCTCCTTGAGCGGATTGAAGCAAACCACCTGGGCGCCGCGTTTCACCGCTTCACGCAGAGGTTCAAGCATGCGCGGGTGGTTGGTGCCGGGGTTCTGGCCGATGACAAAAATCGCGTCCGCCTCCTCCAGGTCGTGAAACACCACAGTGCCCTTGCCCACCCCGAGGGTTTCGCCCATCCCTACACCACTGGCCTCGTGGCACATGTTCGAGCAGTCGGGGAAGTTATTGGTGCCGAAGGCCCGTACGAACAGCTGGTAGAGGAACGCCGCCTCGTTACTGGCGCGACCGGAGGTGTAGAACTCGGCCTGGTCAGGGGAGTCGAGGCCGTTGAGGTGTTGAGCGACCAGGGCAAAGGCCTCGTCCCACGAGGTTTCAACGTAGTGATCGGTGGCCGCGTCATAGCGCATCGGGTGTGTCAGTCGGCCCTGGTATTCGAGCCAGTAGTCGCTCTGCCCGGCGAGCGCGCTGACGCTGTAGCGGGAGAAGAACGTCGGGTCGACAGCGCGACCGGTGGACTCCCAGTTGACCGCTTTGGCACCGTTCTCACAGAACTTGACCATGCCATCTTCAGGCGACTCGCCCCAGGCACAACCCGGGCAATCGAAGCCGCCGTTCTGGTTGGTCTTGAGCATCACCCGCAGGTTCTTGAAAGCATTCTCACTGCCCAGCCAGCTCTTGGTAACGCTTTTCAGCGCCCCCCAACCGGCTGCCGGAGCATTATAGTTTTTGATGTGTTCGTCTTGACTCATCAGGGTATTCCTCGATATGCACGCAGAGATTAATTAATCTCAAGGCAAGGGCGGCTATACGGCTAAATCAAGCCGCCATATAAACAACAATCAGCCGGACACTAACTGCCTTCCCGTTTCATTTACCCTTTCAGGCTATTGAGCCTGTTCCTACGCGTCCAATCGAAAGTAATTACAGACCGATCAAAACCATCTATCACAGCTGAAAGCCACAGAATACGGGGATCACAGCAGCGATAGACGCCACTTATCAATTAGTCACTAAAAGCAATTTGACGTCACTCCCGCACCTCCCTATGCTCGATACAAGGCGCCACGCTTATTTAATTAATTTGCACGCAATGCGTTCACCGCAATAACCGACATGAAATTAAAAGAGGTAATCGCAATCGTGAATGCAAACGACAATACATTGGTCGATGGCTTCAATCGAAAGATTGATTACCTGAGGATGTCGGTGACCGATCGCTGCGATTTCCGTTGCGTCTATTGCATGGCCGAAGACATGCAGTTCCTGCCTCGCCAACGCATTCTGACCCTTGAAGAGCTGTATCAAGTGGCCGAGCGCTTCGTCGCCATGGGCACCCGCAAGATCCGCCTGACCGGGGGTGAGCCACTGGTGCGCAGCGGCATTGTCGAACTCTGTGCACGCGTCGCGGCGCTGCCGGGTTTGCGCGAGCTGTGCATGACCAGCAATGGCTCACAACTCGGGCGCCTGGCCAAACCCTTGTTCGATGCCGGGCTGTCGCGCCTGAACATCAGCCTCGACAGCCTCGACCCGCAGCGCTTCAAGGCGCTTACCCGCACCGGCGATCTGCACCAGGTCATCGCCGGTATCGACGCCGCACGCGCAGCGGGCTTTCGCCGCACCAAACTCAATTGCGTGGTGCTCAAGGGCCGCAACGACGGCGAAATCAATGACCTGGTGCGCTTTGCCATCGACCGCGAGCTGGACATTTCCTTCATCGAAGAAATGCCCCTGGGCGTCATCAGTGAGCACCAGCGCAGCGAGTCCTACTGCTCAAGCGATGAAGTCCGCGCGCGCATCGCAGAACAATTCACCTTGATCGAATCGGCCGAATCGACCCAGGGTCCTTCACGCTACTGGCGCCTGGCCGAAGCGCCGCAGATTCGCATCGGCTTCATTTCGCCCCACAGCCATAACTTCTGCGGCAGCTGCAACCGCGTGCGGCTGACCGTCGAAGGCCGTTTGTTGCTGTGCCTGGGCAACGAGCACGCCAGCGACCTGAAGCAGGTGTTGCGCGCGCACCCCGGCGACAGCGCCCGGCTGGACAAGGCCATTCGCGACGCCATGACCCTCAAGCCCTACCGTCACCACTTCGACATCAACGGCGACGTGCAGATCCTGCGCTTCATGAACATGACCGGCGGCTAACGGAACACTGATGATTGTTCACCCCAAACCCAACCTGCTCAACGTTCTGATCACCCTCAAAGGCTCGATTGCCAAACGCATCGCCCGGCGCAGTGTCATGGTCACCGTGCTGGCTTCGCTGATCGTTCTGGTTGAGAACCTGCACCCGGCATTCTTTTCCCGGGTCAACGCCACGCCCTTCACTTTGCTCGGCATCTCACTGTCGATTTTCATGAGCTTTCGCAACAACGCCTGCTACGAGCGCTGGTGGGAAGGCCGCAAAGCCTGGGGCCAGGTGATCATCGAAATACGCTCGTTCATTCGCGAAAGCTGCGTGATCACCGATCGGCAACTGCGCGAAAACCTGCTGCTGAATCTGTCCGGTTATGCCCATGCACTGAACGCCAGGTTACGGGGCGAAGACGAACAGCTCGCCGCGCGCAAATGGGTGCCCGGGGTATCCGGCCTGCCCGCTCACAACATCAGCGATGCAATCCTGCAAGAGACAGGCAGGATCTGTTCGCGCCTGGCCGAAGAAAACACCATCAGTGAATGGCGCTACATGGCACTTGCGCAGCGCTTGCACGGGCTGTCCGAAGCCCAGGCCGTGTGTGAGCGGATCAAAAGCACACCCTTGCCCTTCCCCTACACCTTGCTGCTGCACCGCACGATCTACATCTTCTGCGTCCTGCTGCCGTTCGCCATGGCCCAGCCGCTGGGTTGGCTGGCGCCGATCTTCACGGCGATTGTCAGCTACACCTTCTTCGGCCTGGACGCCATCAGCGATGAACTGGAAGACCCGTTCGGGCACGATGAAAACGACCTGCCTACCGATGCCATGGTGCGTACGATCGAACGGGAAATTCTCTCAGCGGCAGGTCACACTGACCTGCCCCCACCCTTGCAGCCGGTGGACTTCGTCCTCAGTTGAAGGC
>JBOICD010000003.1:0-26816 GCA_050739855.1 Pseudomonas sp. | reverse complement strand
TCGGCCTTTGTCTGGCGCGCCCAGACGACGGGCTGTTGAAGTGGAAACGGCGGCGCGGCGGCGATATCGATTCGTTGGGTAATCACGCTTATATGTTTGTGCGGTTGCCAAAGACAGGCACAGCCAAGTTCTTGTGGGACACGCCACTATTTGCTGTTGAAGGTGACAAGTTGACGCTCCACCTGGGGTTGCCGGACGGGGCGAGCGATGACGAAGTTGCCGATCGTTATCATGAGATGGTGTTTGGCGGGTTGCACAAAATTTATCTCTACGGTGGCAAAAGTTCGGGTGAACTGTTTGTGGAAACGTTGCGTAGTCGCTACGCCAACTTACAGTCCCCGCCATTGATGGAACGGATTCCTTCCAACTAAGCAATGTTCAGGGTCGAGGTCAATGCGGGCGCTGTGGGCCTGTCGATTGACCGTGCCCTGAGGGGAGTAATCTTCATGGAAAGTAATCTTTCGAATTTCAGTGCGCCGAGCGCTGGAAAACAAAAAAGAATCTCACTTTCCGCCTATAAATTCATGGCGAGAAAACTGTTTGCACGCAAAGCAGAAATCAACCTGAAAAATGTAGCGGCGAAAAGCTGGGATATTGCCCCAGGTGAAACAACGGTTTCGCCGCCGGCTTTTTTTCTACCCGGCCAGTTAGAGCGTGTCAGCGCCTGGGAGGCGCGTTTTTTTCCTTTCGAGCATCCTGCCCGTACCATGCACGGGCGGCTGAGGATGGACCACGGCCCGACACGTGGCCACTTGATAAAGGACGTCTGGCTGATCGATGGAGCCCTGTACAAGGGCAACGCAAGCCTGTGGTTGTCGCTGAACCCCACCAAGCTGCCACGAATCGTCGTGGACACCGAGATCCGGCGTGGGGCCGCTTACTGCACGCAAAATGGCAATACCTGGTTTGGTACATGGTTGATGGAAGACTGCGTGACCTACGCACTTGCCTGCAACGAAGGGGTGCCGGTGACCACCGCGCCATCCGCCAGGTTTCCACTCTTTTCCCAGGCACCGGCTTATGAGAACTGGCTCGGCATGAAGCCGGTTCGCTTACGCAGTGCGTTTTTTCGTGAGCTGGTGCTGTTCGATGATTTGAGCAACAACCGCAGCCGACATTTACGCTACCGTGCGATGGGGGAAAAACTACGCTCGCACGTGAGCTACGCCTCTCACCCAGGTGTGTTCATTCTTCGCGGGGGGGATGGTGACTTGCGTTTATTGCGCAATGAAATCGCGCTCGCTGAGCATTTGCACAGAACCCGGGGGTTTCGCATTCTCGACCCGTTGAGAACGGATGTTCCGACCATCGTCGCGACCTGTGCCGGGGCGAGAGTCGTGATGGGAGTTGAGGGGAGCCAATTGGTACACGGTGTCAATGTACTGCAGCCGGGTGGGTCGTTGTTGGTACTGCAGCCACCGAACCGTTTTGTTAGCTACTACAAGTTCCTCACTGATCGCGACAATCAGCATTTCGGCTTTGTGGTCGGAACGCCGGAAGGCGATGGCTTCAATATCGATATTGAAGAGGTTGAGCGCACGCTGGATCTGTTTCCGGTATAGCCGCGCACGCTTGAATCCCGAGGCAATACGTCTGGTTACGAAGCAGAAGTATTCGTATTTGATTTCTCAGCGTTGAAACACGCTATCTCTTTTTCGGCGCCAGGTTCGTGCTGGCGTCGGTTACCTGTCGCCTTCATCAAGCGAATTTCGGCGGGTACGACGGTTGATTTTTTCGCCCGTCAACAGACCGAATATCCTCAGCACTCACTGAAGAATGGCGGTTTAGAGCGCTTAGCCGAGCAGGTCTGACACTGAATAAATTCGCTGACAGCATTTTGACGCGATACGGCGCTTCCCATTGAGATTTATTATGGTGTCGGATCGTTGACGTAGTGTCATTGTGCCCATAAGCTCAATTCAACAACGCAAGCATCTTTCACCCGCCGCACGCTGTTGGTTTCTTTTTCTATACCAGGCCTTTCTGGAGGGGATCATGCGCTCGACACTGTTGATCAAGTCGATTTTTCTGTTGGTGCTTATGAGCGGTGCGGCGGGGGCCGCCGATGCTTATGTTAATAAAACAAGTGTCGTGCCAATCGGCACGGCGGGCTGGCTTTTTGCGTTTGCAGTGATTGGTTTTATTGCAGTCGCCAACAGACGAAAAGTGTAAGCGAAGTTATTGAGTATCACGATTAATACTATTGTATTAATGCAGTGTCGCCGCATCCGCTAGCGGCTTGTTTATTCTCAAGCCATTGCTATATTCCATTGGTCTGTCGCCTTCGGGCGCGCTGATCGAAGGACGCGGTACGGGCTTCGAGGACGATCGAAGCCAGCGCAGCGGGTTGTAGGGCTGCGAAGAGAGCGAGAGTTTGTGTGCTGTTCTCAATTAGTGCTCATTTGGCCGCTTGGCCGGAGGGATCCTCATGCTACGTTTGATGACTTCTGTGCTCTGCGTGCTGGTGGTCTGGTCTGGTGCTGGCAACGCTATCGAAAAAAATTCCCCTTATCTGCTCAATCCCGGCGACGTGGTGTCTATTTCCGTCTGGGGTGATGAAAAACTGCAAGGGGAGGTCAACGTGCTTCCCGATGGCAGTATCACCTTCCCTTTGGCAGGGCGCATTGATGTTGCAGGGCTCGATGCCACCGCCGTCGAACAGAAAGTCGCTGCCAAACTTGAAAAATTCATCTCCGATCCGACGGTCAGTGTTGTCGTCAAAAATGCTGCCGGCAATCTGCTCTATGTAGAGGGCAAGGTGATCAAGCCAGGTCCGGTGCAGATGGCCGGCCCGACGGCGGTATTGCAGGCATTGAGCATGTCAGGTGGTCTGGACAAGTTCGCCGACAGAAGCGCCATCAAGGTGGTCCGTGGCCAACAAATATTGCCCGTGCACTATAAAGATTTGATTTCCGGGCGCGATATGTCTACCAATATCCAGCTCCAGGCCGGCGATACGCTGGTCGTCCCTTAACTTGCCTGACCTAATAAGAACTCTAGTGCCTCTACTGCGAATAACTGGCGTTGCCACAGCATTCCTGATCCTGCCGTACCCGGGCATGGTCCAAGCCTCCACCTGGCAGTCCTCGGTAGTACTGCCCACAACTGTCGAGTACGACAGCAACCCGTTGTTGTTGACGTCTGGGGAGGAGGGTGTGACGCGTACGATCATCGCCCCCGACTACAGCCTCGTCGGCACCTTCGATCGCGACCAGTTGCGCTTGGGGCTCGGGGTGCGGGTGTTGCGCTCGTCTGACACGGATGTCGTCGATAACCGTGAGGACCCCAACGTGAATCTGGGCTGGCAGCGAGAGACCGAAACGGGCGGTTATGGTCTTTCGGCGCAATACAATGAAAGTTCGACACTGTCTTCTGCTGTTCAGGATACCGGCGTGGTCACCACCACCGATGGCACGCAGAAGTTGTACGTGCTGGCAGCGAACTGGAACCGGGCGCTGACTGAGCGCAGCACGTTGTCCAACGAAACCAAGTACTCCAGCGCCAGCTACGACATCGATACGCTCACCGATTATGAAGAGCTTGCGACCGTTCTGACCTGGACCTACGCCTGGAGTGAGCGTACCGATTTGTACACCGGCGTGGGTGCCAAGCGCTATGAGCCGGATGATGAAACCCTCGCGAGCGCCTCGAATAGCTACAGCCCGATAGTCGGGTTGAAGTACCAGTTCTCCGAGCGTCTGCAGGGCGATGTGCACCTGGGCGTCAATGAAGTCTCCGGTGACGATGGTGGTCGCCGCGGGGAAGGCGGGTTTTCTCTTTACTACACGGGGGAGCGAACCGGTTTGAGTCTCGATGCCGAACGCAGCACTGTCGCCAGCGCCGAGGGTGGTTTCACCGAGATCGATTCGGTGCGCGGTGGCTGGAGCTACGCGGTTAACGAGACCAGTCGTGTAGGTCTTGATGCGTCCTGGCAAGACAGTAAAGGGCAAACGCCAAACACGTTGCAGACTTATGGCGCCTGGGCGAGTCGAGAACTTTCGCCTTTTTGCGATCTGCGCCTATCGTTGATGTACAAGGAACGCCAGCAAGACGGTTTGCCAGATGCTGTAGGCACGATCATTGGTATGACCCTGACCTATAGATTTCCCGACCTCTGAACTTCGGCAGAGTGGCCCCTATGAAATCTGAATACGAGCTGTCCCTCAACGATTACATAGCCATTATCAAGGACCGGGCCCTGCTGTTGGGGGTGAGTATCGTGGTCATTCTTGCGGTGACCGCGGTGGTTGCGGTTACCGTCCCGCCTATCTATCAGTCGACCGGCACGATTTTGGTGGAGTCGCAGCAGATTTCCCCGGAGCTGGTTTCGGCGAACAACAACAGTTATGCCGATGAGCGTATCGAAGTCATTCGCCAGCGGGTAATGACCCGCGAGAACCTGCTGCGGATCATCGACAAGTACAACCTTTTTGCCGACAAGGGCGGGCGCTTCAGCGAGTTCGACAAGATCGACCTGATGCGCAATTCAATTGTTGTGGCCACGCTCAGTACGTTCATCAAAGGGCGTGGAGAGGCGACGGTTGCGTTCAACGTGTCGTTTGAGCACAAGCGCCCGGAGGTTGCCAAAGAGGTTGCCAACGAACTGGTCACGCTGTTTCTCAATGAGAACATCAAGCAGCGCACCGAGCGTGCCAGTGAAACAACCGTGTTCCTGACTCAGGAAGCGAACAAGCTGGGCGCCGAGCTGGCCAGCCTGGAAAACCAGTTGGCCGACTTCAAGCAAACCCATGCCAACGCCTTGCCCGAGCATCAGGCGTTGCGCATGGGGATGTTGTCACGTTCGGAACTGGAGTTCAGGGAAGTCGACCGCGACTACAAAACTGCGCAGGAAGAGCTGCGTTATCTTGAGCTTGAGTTGTCTGCTGCCAATGCCGGATTGACCACCAAGGCAGAAGGTGCCAAATCCGCTGCTGATCAGCTACAGGACTTGCCCAGCCTCAAGGCGGAGTACACCAGGCTGCTGACTAAATACACCGACGCGCACCCGGATGTGGTAGCCGTCAAACGCAAGATTCAGGCGCTCGAAGCCTCCGGTGTGCGTGGTGCTCCGGCTTCTACGGAAAGCCTGGATGTTGCCCGGGTCCGCACCCGGATCGGCGCTGCGCAGGAACGTATCGCGTCACTGGCCGAGCAAAAGCGCGAACTGGTGAAGAAGATGGAAGGCTACGAGGCGGAAATTCTTGAAGCACCGCAAGTCGAGCGCGGCCTGGTCACCTTGATGCGCGATCACGACAACGCCCGCAAGAAGTACGAGGAAATCCGCGCCAAGGAAATGGGGGCGAAGATTACCGAAAGCCTGGAACAGGAGAACAAAGCCGAACGCTTTGTGCTGCTGGAGCCGCCCATGATGCCGGAGAAACCGGAGAAACCGAACCGCAAGAAAATTGCTGCGCTGGGCCTGGTACTGGCGCCAGCCGGTGGTGCAGCGCTGGTGATGTTGCTGGAAATGTTGAATCAGCGCGTGCGCGGTGTCGGCGCCCTGGAGAGTGTGGTGGGTCGGCGCGTGTTGGTGGCCATCCCCTATATTTCCACGCAGGCGGACCTGGCTCAGCGCAAGAAGTGGCGAATGCTGCTGCTCCTCGCCGGCCTGGTGCTGACGGCTATTCTGTTGGTGTTGGTGCACGTGTTCTACATGCCTTTGGATCTTCTGCTATTTAAAGCTATGGCTAGATTTGAATAGGGAAAGCAGTGATGGACAGGATCACCTCGGTTTTTGGAAAGAATATTCATCAGGTCAACCCGGATGCTTCGCAGGCAGCGGACGTCTCGCCGCCGACCGGGCAACCGGAAGTACCAGGTCAGTTCGATTATGTGCAAACCAGGGTCGTGCCGTTACGCGCAGAGCACCTGGAACGCAATCGGATTGTGGCTTACAACAAGAACTCGAACCTGAGTTCGTCGTTCGACCTGCTGCGCACGCAAGTACTGCAGACGATGGAAGAGAATGGCTGGCGCACGCTCGCTATCACCTCGCCAACGCCGGAAGCGGGCAAGACGGTACTGGCAATCAATCTGGCAATGAGTATTGCCCATCACACCACCAAGACGGCATTGCTGGTGGATTTTGACTTGCGTCGGCCCAGCGTCGGGGCCAGCCTGGGGCTGTCGATGGAAAAGTCGCTCAATGAGCTGCTGTCCAACAAGGCCGGGTTGGAAGAAGTCATGGTCAACCCGACGTTGCCGCGCTTTGTGGTGCTGCCGACACGCGAACCCATTCCGCTCTCCACCGAGCTGCTGTCATCGCCCAAGGTCAGCAACCTGATCGGCGAGCTGCGCGAGCGCTACGATTCGCGTATCTGCATTTTCGATTTGCCGCCCTTGTTGAGCTCCGACGACGCAATCAACGTACTACCCAAGTTCGACTGTGTGCTGCTGGTGGTGGCTAACGGTATGAACAACAAGAAAGAGATCGAAGACTGCATGTACCATCTGGCGACGGCCAATCTGATCGGTACGGTATTGAACAAGGCGGGCCCGCAACCGCGTTCTTACTATTAGGCAGGGGTAGGTAAAAGCTAAAACCAGTGGGAGCGGGCCTTGTCCCGCGATCGGGCGCGTAGCGGCCGCAAATCCTGAGTTTGCGAACCCCCTGATACACCGCGTCGCTTGGGTTTACTGCCGCTTTGCGGCAGATCGCGGGGCAAGGCCCGCTCCCACCGGGTGGCTGGTCGTGCCTGCTATCAAAGCTGCAGGCCTAGATAGTTACTAGTGCCAGGGATACTGCTGTTCCCAGTGCCAGGCGTGACTGACGATCTGTTCGAGTGATGCAAATTGCGGCTGCCAACCCAGTACGGCCTTGGCCTTGCCGGCGTCAGCCACCAGCTGTGGCGGGTCCCCGGCGCGGCGTGGGGCGTCATTGGTGATGATCTGGCGACCGGTCACGGCGCAGGCGGTATCTATCACTTGCTGCACTGAAAAACCCAGGCCATTGCCAAGATTGAATGCAGTGCTGGCACCGCCCTTCATTAGGTAGTCCACGGCCAGTGAGTGTGCTGAAACCAGGTCGGCGACGTGGACATAGTCACGAATACAGGTGCCGTCGGGCGTGCTGTAATCCCGGCCAAATACCGTGACCGCTGCGCGCCGGCCAGCAGCGGCCTGGAGGATCAAAGGCAGCAGGTGGGTTTCCGGTTCGTGGCATTCACCCAGCTGCCCTTCAGGGTCAGCGCCCGCCGCGTTGAAGTAGCGCAGGCACACCGACTTCAGCCCGTAGGCATGGTCGAAATCCTCAAGTATCTGCTCCACCATCCACTTGCTGCGCCCGTAAGGGTTGATCGAGGCCTTGGGGTGATCTTCATCGATCGGGACATACAGCGGGTCGCCATAGACGGCCGCACTCGAGGAAAATACCAGGGTGAGGATACCGGCACGGACCATGGCCTGTAGCAGGGTCAGGGTAGCCGCCACGTTGTTCTGGTAGTACTTGGCAGGGTCAGTGACAGACTCGCTCACCTGAATGAATGAGGCGAAGTGGAAGACCGCATCGAAGGAGTACTCGGCGAACAGAGCATCCAGTGCGTGGGCGTCCGCGATATTCAGTTCGACCCATTTGATGTAGGGCTCGGCAGGGGAAATGTCTGCGACCACCACTTCATGACCTGCATCCTGCAGGTGCTTGACCATGTGCGAACCGATATAGCCTGCGCCGCCGACAACCAAAAACTTCATCCAAACCTCCTGGCATCTGTGAGTGCGCAGACGCAGATCCGGGTATCTGCGTTATCGTCCCTAAAAAAGCGGATGAGGTATCAGCTCGCCAGCGCGCTTGAAGGTGCGCGAACGGTGCAGTCACTTGTGACTGTAGAAGGCGAAATGGCCTATTTCAAGAACAGCCAGTTGGACATTTGCCGAGCGTCGAGGGTGATCAGGTAACGCCCATCCTGATAGGTCGCGGCAAGCTCCTTCATTGGCCCGCGTGCCTGGTAGCCGAACAGTTTCAAGCCCGCAGGCGCTTTAATGCTCAAGCTGCCTTCGAGGGGTTCGACCTGAAACGGCGTCATGTCGTCGGCCTTCGGGATCGCCCGGGTGCCCAGTGAAATCAGCAGCTCCCGCGATTGGCTGAGCGGCTTTGCGTCCAGGCTTTGCACCACGACACTGGCATAGGCGGTTTTCACCTGAACCTGAATGTCGGCGAGGCTGATCGACTTGCCACCGAGCCAGCCGGTGGCGGCTTGGGTCAGCGATGTGTCGATGGTGTAGAGGCCTTGTTGCCAGTTGCGCTTGAGTTCACCGGTGTCGCTGGTGGACTCGCTGGCACCGACGTCCAGAAGCGACTGGCCAGGGTCATGCAACACCTGCGCTTGTGGGGCGGTGGTGCCTGGCTGTAGCCATGGCAGTTCCGCGGTTTCGGGCATGGCGATTTGCAGCTTGCCTTTCTCGATGGCGGTACGCAGCAGCACCGAGTTGTTCGCGGTGATCGGTTGGTTGAACAGGGTGTCTGGTGTCGGCGCGTAGACATAGCGGGTGGTTGCTTCGTGTACATCGGCGCGACGGTACAGCAAGGCCGCAGCGGGGAGGGTGGCGATCATCGCCGGGTCGTTGTAGGCGTTCCAGTTGCCCGTCCGTATCCACCCGGCGTCGAAGGCTTGCTGGCTGTAGGCATATTGCATCAGCGCATCCCAGCCCTGGTGGCTGGCGGTACCGGCAATATACAGCGGCAGAGAATGGCGGTCGGGGGTGGGGAAGGGTTCGGTGTTCCATTCGGTGACCGTCAGTGGCTTGCCCACGATCTGGCCCGCAGCAAGCCAGTTGATCATGCTGTCGCTGGTCAGCGGGTTCTTCTCCAGCTGGCCTGCACCGCCGTAGCTGTGGGCATCGATCACGTCGCCGGCGGTTAGCGCTGGCAAGGCGCTAAGTCCATTGCCGCCCCAGGTGCTGGTGGTGGCGATGGGTACCTTAACCCCGATACTGCGCAGGTGCTCGATCATGTCGACGTTAAAGCGCCGTTCCAGATCGTTGAGAAACAGTTTCGACGGGCCATACTCCCAGGCCCGCCAGGTT
Organism: Pseudomonas sp.; assembly: GCA_050739855.1. GTDB lineage: Bacteria > Pseudomonadota > Gammaproteobacteria > Pseudomonadales > Pseudomonadaceae > Aquipseudomonas. Next base: position 17,795 of record JBOICD010000003.1, on the reverse strand, counting down.
TGTCCGGCCGGCAGGTTGTGGCGGTTGGCGAAGGCCCTGGCCTCACCCATGTAGAGTTCACTGTGCTTGGGTACATCTTTGTCGGGCAACAGGATATTGCCAAAGTGCTGGGTGATGTCGTTTTCGTTGGTGATCAATACCGCGGCTATCGCCGGATCGTCTTTATAGGCAAGGCCGCTGTAAGCGTTCACATGGGTCAGGTAATCTTCGGCAAAGCGCTTCATTGCCTGCTGGAGCGTGATGTTCACATAGGCATAGCCTTTGAGGCCGGCTCTACCCTGGTCCTGTGGCAACTCCTGGAACGCATAGATGTTGTCGTTGGCGGTGAGGGCGCGTTCCACGTGCATGTCGAGCCATACATAAATGCCTTCGTCTTTAAGGCACTTGATCCACCAGTCGATTTTCTTCAGCGATGCTGGGCTCAGCTGTTGGGTATCCTGGATGGCGTCAGCCTTGCCAAACATGTTCGGGCTGACCCATGGGGAGTCATGGTGGTGCAGGCGCACGAGATTGAAGCCCAGTGCCGACAGGCGTTTGGCCTGTTGCCTGATCTCCTCGTCGGATGTATTGAAGATCGCATACGCCGACACGTTGGTGCCCCAGAAGCGCGCCGGGGTGTTATCGGCAAACAGCAGCTGTTCGCCGGAGGCTTTGACGAAGCCGCGCTTGCCGGCCGGTTTTTCTGGCGCATTGAGAAAAGACAGGTCGACCGGCGAGGTTTTCCAGTCGAGCTGGCCGTCTGGCCATGTGGCGGGGTCTGCCAGGCCGAAACGTTCACTCGGGGTCTGGCCCAGGGCAATGTCACCGGTCAGGTTCAACACCGCTTTGACCTGCTGGCGACCGGCGGGGATGGAGCCCTTGTAGAAGAACGCACGCACTTGCGCACTGTTGCCCTGCTCGAAATACACTTTCGCCAGCGCCGGCTCGAAACGCATCTCGAGGCGCCGGCCCTGGCTTTTTCCCCAGGACCAGCCGCGATTGTCGGGTAGCAGCACAGGATCACCCATTTCCCCTGCAATCAGGTCCGGGTCGAACTGGAAAACGATGCCGCCTCCCTCAACGTTCGACTTCTGGCTGTGGGCATTGAGCTCGAAGGTCCAGGTCAATGTCTGCGATGACTGCTTATGGATATCGGCCTGCAGATCGAAGTCCAGGCTTTTGTTACTGCCCGACAGCGTATAGCGGTAGGGCGCATTGACCTTGAACGCAGTGGGAAAACCCGTCCAGCCCCAGTCGGCGGCCCAGAAGTCGAATCTGGAAATCATTGCCGGACCACCGCCGCGGGTCAGGACTGGAAGGCCATTTTGCTCTTCTACACTGACAGTCCAGTCGCTTGCGCCGCTGGCCAGCGGCAAGATGGCCAGGCAAACGAATGCCGAAGCCCGCATGAAGGGGCGCAGAGCACGTGAGGTCATTGACATTACCTGGGTTGAAGGCCAGCACGGGGAAGGTTTGCGGTCTGGGTGTACCTGAGCTTGCGTACCATCTGGATATACGCCGCGCCCAGGCCGGCTACCGACCAATACACCACCGGGATCACCGTGATACTGCTGACGGTAAAAATAATCACCAGTATCCCGGCCAGCGTTGCCAGCAGCGCCCGCCCGAGTTGTCGCTGTTCATCGTCCCTGTCGGGGAGCGCGCGCATTGCCTTGCGGATCCCCAGCAAAACGCCGAGAAAGAACGTCACGAATAGCGTCAGCCCGACCAGTCCGGTGCGCAGCGCCAGATTCACGTAGGTATTGACGATATCGATGATGCCTTCGCCTTGAATCATCGATTGCATTTCAGGGGCGTTGCGAAAATCGAATGAGCCGAACAAGGGGTTGCGCTGGATGACGATCCACGAGTTGTCGAGCAGACGCTGGCGGTAGGTGATGTTCTCTTTTTCCAGGTTGCCAACGAAGGGCAGCAGGTCGAGGACCTTTTCCCCACCCGGTGCCAGGGTCAGCAAGGGAATTGCCAGCACTCCCGCGAGGGCAAGCAGAGTAATGCGTCTGACCGCGCCCCTGCCGGTAGCGATGAACGCCGCAATGATGATCACGGCACCGATCCACGGGCCACGCGACAGCGGCGCTATCAGCCCGGCAAACAGTAGCAGGGCGCCGAGATAACGCTGCCAGCGACTGCGTACATAGCCCTGCACGAACAGGAAAAAGCCGATCGCCACGCTGATGACGTAACCCAGGGCAATGGCCTGTCCGGTTGTGGCGCTGGCGCGCAATGAGCTGCCACGGCTCAGGTAGTTGGACATGCCCCACTGCACACCCATGGCATCGGTCAGGGCGTTGTACAGCAACCAGTGACGGGTGAACTCGGCGACGCCAATGATCGCCAATACGAAAGCGGCGAGCACGAAAGCCAGCAGGGCGTCCTTGAAATCACTCAATTCCTTCAGTGCCCGGCTGGCGACGTAATACGGCAGGAACACGTCGACGTAGAGGTAGAGCGTCTGGCGCAAGGTGTCGGTGAGGGTGGTTTCGCGCAGGTACAGCAGGTTCGTCAGCACCAGGCCGACGGCCAATAGCTTGTCGGGCCAGGTGCGGCCGAAGGCCAGGGTATCGTCCTGTTTGCTCAAGTACAGGGCAGCTGGCAGCAACACACACAGTGTCAGCAGGCGAACATGGTTGAGTTCGAACAGATAGTTGATGACCCCTAAGCCGGGGATCTGTACCGACGCCGGCGGGATAGCAAAAAGCAGCAGGAAGAACAATGCCATGGGGTTGCGTTCGCGTCGTCCTGCGAGCGTCAGAACGATCGCCGCAGCGCCGGCATACAACCAGAAACTGTGGGAAAAAAAAGCCAGCAGGGTCACCACGAACCACAGGTTACGTCGCCGTTTGAAGTCGCGGTATGGAATCAGGTCTGTCGCTGGCCGGCGCGCAAGGATAAAAACGATGCCAGCCAGAAACAGAATGACGATCAGTGCACGAAAATGTTCAGGCATTGGCGATGGGCACCTGTCCCTTGGTGGATGACGGCTAGCATCATGGCTAATTGAAACTATAGTGACTTCTAGCCATTCAGTCAGAGATTGATTTCATGCCGTCGATTGATGTGTCAGCACCGGTGAGCCTCAAAAGACGCGCAATATGGGCCGGGGCCTGGAACCTGGTGTCGCTGCTGCTATCGCAAGTCCTTCGTTTGGGCGGCAACCTGATCATTGCCCGGTTGCTGGTACCGGAAATGTTCGGTGTGATGGTCATTGCCACCACTGTTTCAGTGCTCCTTCACCTGCTATCGGATGTCGGTTTACGCCAGAACATCATCCAGAGCCGACGTGGCGACGATCCGCTGTTCCTCAATACCGCCTGGACGGTGCAGATCATCCGCGGCTTTGTGCTGTTTTCCCTGACCCTGCTGCTGGCCCTTGGTTCCTGGCTTGCCCAGCTCGCCAACCTGTGGCCTGCGGGCTCCACCTATGCCGCAGCGGAACTGCCGTTGGTGCTGGCGATCACCGGCATATCGGCAATCATCTTCGGCTTCCAGTCGACAAAGATAGATGTCGCTGTGCGAACTTTCCAACAAAAGCGCGTGGTGCTGATCGATCTGGCGTCGCAGGTCGTCGGCTTGGTGGTGATGTTGGTGATCGGTTATTTCACCCGCTCCATCTGGTCGCTGGTGGCCGCGAGCGTGGTCGCCGCGCTGACCAGTACGGTGCTTGGCCACGTGGCGCTGCAGGGGCCGGCTAACCGCCTGCAGTGGGATCGTTCGGCACTGACCGAGCTGGTCAATTTTGGTCGCTGGATCCTGGTGTCGTCAGTCGTGGGTGTGTTGGCCATGTATGGCGACCGCATCTGGTTCGGTGCCAGCATGACTGCGGCGCAGCTGGGTGTGTACTCGATTGCCGTGCTGATTCTCGGCTCGATCCAGACCGGCCTGATGAAGTTGTTCGGCGCCGTGGCCCTGCCAGCCTTCAGCGAAGCCGCCAGAGAGGGCGACAGCGCACGCCTTAAGGCGCTGTACATGCGCTTCAAATTGCTGGTTGACCTGGTCACGCTGTTTGCCTGCGGTGTGCTCCTGACCGCAAGCCCGATGCTGATTGGCTGGATGTACGATGAGCGGTATGCCGATGCAGGCACTATCCTTGCGATATTGTCGCTGTCGTTTCTGGTCTTGCGTTACACCTTGGCGCACCAGGTCTGGCTTGCCATGGGACTGACGAAATACCAGGCGATCGACAACATTATTCGCCTCGTCTCGTTATGGGGGCTGCTACCGTTATTGCTAGCCATTGGTGGCGTGAACTATGCGATCTGGGGGGTGGCCTTGCATACGTTCCCGACGCTGGTACTGATTGTCTACGTCAACCGCAAACTGGACCTCTTTGACCTCAAGCGTGAGCTTGTCGTCCTGCCGATGGTGGCTGTCGGGGCGCTGTGCGGCGCGTTGGCGACCAGCTTTTTCAATTGGCTTTGATGCATTCTCGATTCTTTCTGGCGCGGTCAAGTGACTAAACTTCAAATGCTATAGGTCTTGGGATCATGGAGAAGTTTCAGTTTTGTACTCCATTGTTGGGGCGCCGGGGCTTTCTGGGCGGTTGCGTCGTGCTGGGCGTCGGCGGGGCGCTGTTCGGCTTATCGGCAGGCGCTGCACGCAAGCCCGCCGAAAAGACCGGGTTTGTCGTGATCAACGGTTGGGTGTTGCCCTCTGAGTACTTCCGGAAAGAGCCGACATGATCAAGGACTATCAGACGCAAAAAGAACTGCGCAGCGGCTACGATTTTTGCATCGTCGGTGCCGGTCCAGCCGGTATTACCCTGGCCCTGCAACTGGCCCAGGCGGGTTGGAGCGTGGTCCTGGTCGAAGGCGGAGGGCACGAGTACTCACCGCGTTCACAAGCGTTCTACGCCTGCACATCGACGGGCCTTGAGATGTACGCCGAGGAAACGCGCTTGCGCTATCTGGGCGGCACTTCCAATCACTGGGCAGGGCGCTGCCGTCCGTTCGAACCCTCTGACTTCGCCGTCTCGCCACCTGGCAACCTGCCCGGTTGGCCGATCGCGTACGCGGAAATCGAGCGCTATCTGCCGGCGGCGATGGACATCGTCGATCTTCCGCAAGGGGCAAGTTTTCAGGCGCGCAACACCGGTTTGCAGGGGGGCGAGTTCGATGCTGACCGCTTCCTGCTCAGCCCGCCGACGCGTTTTGCGCAAAAGTACGCAGTGGCGCTCAACGAGACGCCGGGGCTTGAGGTCTTTATCAATTGCAACTGTGTCGATCTTGAGTTCGATCCAGCCTCGGGCCGCCTGGCGGCTGTGGTGGTGTCTGATTATGACCTGCATCGAGAGCGACTGGCGGCCCGCCATTTCATCCTGGCAATGGGTGCAATCGAGAATGCCCGGCAATTGCTCAACAGTGAGTCGCTGCTGGCGGCGGGTATCGTCAACCGCAACGGTCTGGTAGGCGGGTGTTTCATGGAACACCTGAACATCGATATGGGTACCTTCATATTAAAAGAGGGACAAGGTACCGAGCCGCGCGAGTATTACACCACCGACGCCTTTGTCGCGGAGTACCGTTCGGGTAAAGGTAATGTCGCCACTTCGGTGCTGTCGGAAGTGCGCACTTACGGCCGAACGGCCGAGGTCAAACACTTTCTCGAAAACCTCGCCTGTGAAATGGGCATCGCCAGCAAAATTGAATTCATTGCCAAGTTCAGTTGCCCGGGGGATGGCGTCATCAGCACGATGCTCGAGCAGTTTCCCAACGTGCAAAGTCGTATCTCGCTGCTGGACGAAAAAGACCAGCTGGGTGTCGCCAAGGTCAATGTCAATTGGGCCTTGAGCCCCGACGACAGGCACACCATCAAGTGCATCGGCAGCGAAATCGCCAAGCAATTTGCCGAGGTGGGGCTGGGTTTCGTCAAGCTCAACGATTACGTCTATGACAGCGCCGTGCCACTGAAAATAGTACCTCATGCCCACCATATGGGGACCACGCGGATGGCGGCCTCAGCGGAGTCCGGTGTGGTCGATGCCAACTGCAAGGTGTTTGGCACTGAAAATCTTTATGTGGCAGGCAGCAGCATTTTTGCCAAGGGCGGCGCTTCCAACCCGACGATGCCGCTTCTGCAGTTTGCGTTAAGGCTGGCGGATCACCTTGATAGCAAAATGAAGTTGGCGAGCGGTGAGACGGTATGAATTGAGCGGGATGTTGCTGCAGGTTTGAAGGACGGGCAACAGCGCGCTTGATAGTGGGGAGTGCAATTCGGTCAGCACCAACAAGAACGAGACCGGATTCGACTCAGGGACAGTCCGAGATAGCTTCACTTGCGAGGGTCGCAGCATGTTTGGATGGATAAGGAGCGCGATAACCTATTACGTCAACTCAACCGGGCGTGGCAGCCCACTCTACAGGAAGCTGTGCAACCCCAATGCCTGCGAGTGGGGCGTCTACTTAAAACGATGGGGAAAGTTTCATTCCGTCGGCAACCATGTACATATCAGCAGCGGTTGCAACATCACCGACCCTACGATGGTGCGCATCGGCAGTTATGTGGGGCTGTCCGATTGCACGCTGATCGGCCATGACGCGGTGGTGGCCTTGATTGAAGTGCGCTACGGCAAGCATCTGGACTCGGTCGGATACATCGATATCCACGACAATTGTTTTATCGGCCATGGCGCCATTGTCATGCCGCGCGTGACCATCGGGCCTGACTCGATTGTTGCCGCTGGTGCTGTCGTCACCAAAGATGTTCCGCCCGGCACGGTGGTCGGGGGCAATCCGGCAAAGGTCATTTGCACCACCGAAGAACTGGTCAAAAGGATTGAAGAGCGCTGCGTTGCTTATCCATGGATGGACCTGGTCAAACAGCGCAATGGGGCTTTCGACCCAGTGCTGGAGCCAACACTTGCGGCGGCAAGGCGGCAGTACTTTTTCGGGGACGGAAACAATGGCTAGCAAGCCTGTCGACGTGCTGGTGGTCAACTTCAATACCGCAGCCTTGCTGCAGCCGATGTTTGACGCACTGCGCCAGGCCGATAGCGAACAGCTTGCCAGCTATCTGGTGGTGGACAACGCCTCGGTCGACAACTCGCTGGAGTGCCTGGCCAAGGCGTGCCCTGAGGCGAAGTTACTGAGCAATGAAAAAAACGTCGGCTTTGGTCGTGCCAACAATCAATTGCTTGAACACCTGCAAGGCAAGTACGCACTGCTGCTCAATACCGATTCCTTTGTGGCCGCCGACAGCCTGGGCAAAACCATCGAATACATGGACGCCCACCCTGATTGCGGTGTCCTGGGCGTTCGCCTGGTAGGGCGCGAGGGTGATCTGCAACCCAGTTGCCGCTACTTTCCAACGCCGTTGAATGTGTTTGTTGCCCGCACCGGGCTCAGGCGCTTTTTCCCGCAGCTGAAAATGGTCGACGAGATGACCTGGGATCATGATTCGGTCCGGGAGTGCGACTGGCTGCCAGGCTGCTTCTATCTGGTGCGTCGGGAAGTGCTCGATCAGGTTGGCCTGTTTGACCCGCGTTATTTCCTTTACTACGAGGAAGTGGACCACTGTAAGCGGGTCAAAGCGGCTGGCTGGAAGGTGGTTTTCTATCCGCATACCACGGTCGTGCACATTGGCGGAGAAAGCTCCAGGTCGGTCGCCGAACTGGAGGCGGCCAGCCGCCAGATTTCCGCCTATCAAATCGAAAGCGAGCTCTTGTATTTCCGCAAACATCACGGCGTACCCGGGCTGGCCTTGCATATGTCACTGGTGAGCCTGGGTGATCTGCTGCTGGCACTCAAGGCGCTATTGAAAGGACGAGGCCGGGCGGCCATCAGCGCTTGCTGGCGGCATACCCGTGCCACCTGGTCGCTGTTGCTCGATACCCGCTTCGCGAGCCAACCCACACGGTAGGTGAGTTCATGTTTGAAAATATACGTGCAGACTTGCGTGCATACGGTGGTGACTGGGGGGCCCAGGGCTTCTGGGTCATGCTGGTGTATCGCTTTGGACGCTGGCGCTACGGCGTACGCCCGGCATTGCTGCGCAAACTGTTGTCCTTCGTCTACAAGGTGCTGTTCAAACTGGCGCAGATCGTCACGGGAGTGGAATTGCCGTGTGAGGTGGTGGTCGGCCGCAACTTCGTCATCGACCATTTTGGTGGCATCGTTATCAGCGGATATGCGCAATTCGGTGATGACTGCCGTATTCGCAACGGCGTGGTGGTCGGCCTGAAAAATGTCAATGAACCCACCGCACCGGTATTCGGCAACAACGTAGATATCGGCGCCGGAGCCAAGGTGCTGGGCAATATTCGCATTGGCAATAATGTGATTATTGGCTCCAACGCGGTGGTATTGATCGATGTGCCGGACAATTCACTGGCCGTTGGCGTGCCAGCGACTATAAAGGTGAGAAAGCCCACTGAAGTAATGGAATACACCTGAGTCAGCCAGTTGATCGTCGCAAGTGAGGCCCATGGTGAAAGGCATTGGCGTTGTGGTTATCGGTCGTAACGAAGGCCAGCGGCTTGAACGCTGCCTGGCTTCGCTGGAGGGAAGCGCGGACAAGGTCGTTTACGTCGACTCGGGTTCGGTGGATGGTTCGGTGCAGATGGCACGGCAGCGCGGCATTGAGGTGTTGGCGCTGGATATGACGCGTCCCTTCACTGCAGCACGTGCTCGCAACGAAGGCTTTGCCCGTTTGCAACGCCTGTTGCCGACGATGCGTCATGTGCAGTTTGTCGATGGTGATTGCGAGGTGGCCGCTCGCTGGTTGCCCAAGGCGCAAGCGTTTCTTTATGCGCATCCCGCGGTCGCGGTGGTGTGTGGTCGGCGCCGCGAACGCTTTCCGCAACGCTCGGTATACAACTTGCTGTGTGATCTGGAGTGGGATACACCAATCGGTGAGACCAGGGCCTGTGGCGGTGATGCGTTGATGCGCGCTGATGCCTTTGCCGCCGTGTCCGGGTATCGCGCCAGTCTTATTGCCGGAGAAGAGCCTGAGTTGTGTGTGCGTCTGCGCGCCGCTGGCTGGAAGATCTGGCGTCTGGCCGAGGAAATGACCCTGCATGATGCCGCCATGACCCGATTTGGCCAGTGGTGGCAGCGCAGTTTGCGTGGCGGCTATGCCTTTGCTGAAGGTGCTTTTTTGCATGGGGCTGCGCCGGAGCGACATTGGCAGCGAGAGTCACGCCGCATCTGGATCTGGGGTTTGGCGATCCCGCTGGCGATCATTGCGGCGAGTGCATGGCTCGGAGGGTGGGGGCTGTTGCTGCTGTTGATCTACCCGCTGCAAGCCGTGCGCCTGGCACGCCGGGGTGTCAGGTCGGCGCGCGAAAACTGGCTGCAGGCGGTCTTCCTGGTAATTGGCAAGTTTCCCGAGATGCTGGGGCAGGTAAAGTTTCTAGTGAACAGATTCGGTGCCGGCAAAGCGGTATTGATCGAATACAAGTGAGAAACCTATGATTTATCGATCGATACTGAAAAGTGTGCTCACGTTGCAGCCCGGATATTCTCTACGGGCGTTGAACAACAAGTTCAAGTTGATGCTGTTGATGGCCAGACAGTGGTCAGACCTGCGCTCGTTTTTGACACGCATGTCGAATGCACTGGGCAGCGACGGCGTTGAGAAACTGGGGGGTGATTGCATTGGCGTGGTGCAGTGGCCCTACATCAGCAAGTGCTGGAATGCCCCTGCACGACTTGCTGCGGTGGCTTCGCACTATGAAGCGATCAGCGATCAATTTCCGGCGCTGTTGCTGCTGGGGCGTGACGAGCGTCTGACCCTGTGCGACCTGTCGAGCTACTCCAGCGCATGTACCTTGGTTCTGGATCGGCCGATCTGGTTCAAGCGCGAAGGGGAGTTGGTGCTGAACGTGTTTCAAGGCGATTTACGCGTGGCATCAATCGCCTTCACCTTGTCTCGCACCACCGATGGACTGTGTCTGTTCATTGGCGCGGTCCAGGGCATTCACAAAGGCATAGACAGTGAAAGGTCCTTGAATATCTACCGGGACCTGACCAAGGATTTTGAGGGGCTGCGGCCCAGAAGCTTTCTGATCGAAGCCATCAAGTGCGTTGCCCGGACGCTGGGATCTACCAGGATTTACGCGGTCGGCGACGCGTACCGACACCATCGTCATCCTTATTTTGGTGCTGAAAAAGCCCAGGATCTGGCGGCTAACTATGATGTCATCTGGCTGGAAAATGGCGCAACGCCCTCGGCTCGCGAGGACTTCTTCAACATTCCCCTGGCCCAGTCAATGCGTGCGGCGGATGACATCGCCGCGAAAAAGCGCGCGATGTACCGCAGACGCCAGGCGTTACTGGACGATGTCTTTGCCCATATCGAAACTGCACTGGCAGGCACTGATGTACAAAGGCAGCTGCAACTGCACCGGCAGCGTTTGGGCGCTGCGCTGGCGGTACAGGAAGTCCACAGCGCATCGACCATCACGCCATTGACGGCAAGGGCTGCCGCGTTGATCCGGCACCTTGCAACCGAACCACGGATAGACCAGCGCTTTCGCGCATACGTGCAGAAAGCCGGGTTGTATCCAACCCTGAGAAAAGTCTGGCGGGAGTTGTTGAAGCAGGGGCCGGGCCTGCTGTGGAAAGCACCTGATGCCAAGCGCAAAAGCCTGCCGCTGGGTAACCCCGGCGTACCGGCCAGCGACCTGTTCGCCAATGAAGTGGTGTTGATCGGCGAGGCTGACCTGTCGCAACGCCCCAAACCCCGGGTGGCGCAGATCCAGCAAGCGCTTGAGGGGCTCGGTTACAGATGCCGCGTTGTGGATTGGCGTGACCACAGCGCTTGTCTGAATGCACTGCAGATGTGTTCAGCGGTGATCTTCTTTCGGGTGCCTGCCTTCGCCGATGTACTGCTGCTGATCGAGGAGGCCAGGCGGCTCAAGGTCATGTCCTACTGGGACGCCGACGAGTTGATTTTCGATCCGCAGGCGTATCGCCAGCGCGATGATCTGACTGCATTGAGCGCCGACACCATCGCAAACCTGCTGACGGCCGTGGCGCTGTATCAACAGGCGCTGCTGTCGTGTGACCGGGCCATCGCTTCGACAGCCGCCTTGGCTCTGGCAATGACTGAGGCTGGCGCCAGGCATGTGACGCTGATCGAGCAGACCCCGGACGCTGAATCCGACAGCAAGAGTTGGCAGCCGCTGAGCCGGATCTTTCCTGCGCAGGTGACGACTCGCGCCAGGCGCGTGCTGTCGGCAAACATATTCTTCGCCCCGAGAAGTTATGGCGGCGCCACGATTATTGCTGAACAGATGACGCGGCTGATGGCGCAGACATCGCAACTGCAACCATTCGTTTTCACCTCGTTGCCAGTCACCAACGCGGCGCCCTACGGCCTGTTCAGGTACGAGGTCAACAAGGTTGCGGTAATCGGCATGGGGCTACCCGATCAGCGCTCCGAATACTTTGAGAACCCTGCGACAATCCCGGTCTTCGAGGCCATGCTCAGCAGTGTTGCGCCAGACCTTGTGCACTTGCATTCGGTTCAAGGACTCGGGGCGCAGCTGGCGGAAAGTTGCCGCAAGGCGGGCATTCCTTTTGTGGTGACGTTGCATGACACCTGGTGGATCTGTGGGCGTCAGTTCATGATCAACAATCATGGGCAATACTGTGGGCAAACCAGGATTTCCAGTGAAGTCTGCGCCAAATGCGTAGACGATCCAGCCCTGAACGATTACCGCCAGCAATGGCTGGCAAACATGCTGAAAAAGGCCGACCTGTTACTTGCGCCCAGCAAGTTTGCCAGGGACCTGTATATCGCCAACGGCTTCGATGCCACGAAGATCCGGGTCAACAACAATGGCATCCTGGCGCCTGCGGCCAATTACCGTAAGCAACCAGGCAAGACCCTCAGGTTTGGCTATGTCGGCGGCAATGTCTCGATCAAGGGTGTGACCTTGCTGGCCCGCGCCTTTGCCTCGCTCAGCCGCTCGGACTATGAGCTCAAGGTGGTGGACAGCCAGCTACACCTTGGCTTGCGTTCATTCAAGCCAGACAGCATCAAGATTCCCGGGACCGTCACCTTCATTCCTGGCTATGCCCAGGCAAACATGGACGCGTTCTATTCCGGTATCGATGTCCTGTTGTTCCCGACGCAGTTGAAAGAAACCTTCGGCTTGTCGGTGCGCGAAGCGCTCGCCCGTGACGTCTGGGTGATCAGCACCCAGGGAGGCGGAACGGTTGAAGATATCGTCGATGGCGTCAATGGCACCATCATCCCGCTGAGCACCGATGAAAAGTACTTGCGCCAGGCGCTGTCCGATGTGCTCGAGAACCAGCAGCGCTACCTCGAACATCGCAACCCCTTCAAAACCAGTATCAAGTTGTGCAGCGACCAGGCCCTGGAGCTCCAGGGGATCTATGAAGACGTGCTCAAACAGGCCTCGCTGTCGGGGGCATCGGCAGCAGGCCAGCCGTCGGTGATCGCCAGCCTGAGGTAGAGGGCTGGAGGCTGGCGAGGCAGGTCTGATCATTCATAACGCGGGTATACAGTCGGGCTCCTATGCGCATTGCTTATTTCATCAATCAGTATCCCAAGGTCAGCCATAGCTTCATTCGCCGCGAAATTCTGGCGCTGGAACGCCAGGGCATCGAGATTCAACGCATTGCCTTGCGTGGCTGGGACGCTGAGTTGCAGGATGCCGAGGACCTGTCCGAACGGGATAAAACCCGCTATGTGCTGCAAGACGGCGTCAAGGGCCTGCTCGTGCCGTTGCTGCAAGTGCTGCGCAGTCGCCCGCGACATTTTTGTTCGGCCTTGTGGCTGGCCCTGCGCATGGGCCAGCGTGCCGATCGCCCGTGGCCCTATCATCTGGTCTATCTGGCCGAGGCGTGCCGTGTTGTGCAGTGGTTGCAGGCGTATGGCGCTGGGCACGTGCATGCGCATTTCGGCACCAATTCAACCGAGGTGGTGATGCTGGCCAATGCACTCGGTGGGCCCACTTACAGTTTTACCGTGCATGGCCCGGAAGAGTTCGACAAACCTCAATTTCTGTATCTGGGTGAGAAAGTCCGGCGCGCAGCGTTTGTCGCGGCAGTCAGTTCCTACGGGCGCAGCCAGCTGTTTCGCTGGGTGGCGCATGAGCACTGGGCCAAGGTCAAGGTGGTGCATTGCGGCCTGGAGCGCATGTTTCACGAAGTGCCCGCAGTCATAGCCCCCAATGTGCCGCGCCTGGTTTGCGTCGGGCGTTTGTGTGAACAAAAGGGCCAGCTTTTGCTCCTTGAAGCTGCGCGGCTGTTGGCCGCCCAGTCGGTGGTGTTCGAGATCGTTCTGGCCGGTGACGGGGAAATGCGCGCCGATATCGAAGCGTTGATCATCCGGCATGAATTGCAGGCACAGGTGCGCATCACCGGCTGGATCAGCAGTGCGCAGGTACGCGATGAGATTCTTGCCGCCCGCGCCCTGGTTCTGCCGAGTTTCGCCGAGGGCCTGCCAGTGGTGATCATGGAGGCCATGGCCTTGCGCCGACCGGTGCTGACGACCTATGTGGCGGGCATTCCCGAGCTGGTTCGCCAGGGGGAGAACGGTTGGTTGTTTCCTGCCGGGGCTGTGGAAGAGTTGGCCGCAGCCATGGCCGACTGCCTTGCGCAACCTGTCGACACCTTGCAACGCATGGGGGAGGCGGCCTATCAGCGCGTGCTGCAACGCCACGATATCGACAGTGAAGCGGCCAGGCTGGCCGGCTACTTTAAGGCATCCGCATGATTACTTTACTGGCTTGGCTGCTGGCAGCAGTGGCGCTACTCACGCTGCTGCCGGTGTTGGTGCTGTTTGCGCAGGTGCTGCTGGCCTGCCTGCCTGCGCGACCTGGGTTGCAGCTGAACGGAGCGCGGCCGCGCGTGGCGGTGGTGGTACCCGCGCACAACGAATCCTCGGGCATCGTGTCGACGCTCAACAGCATTCTCCCGCAGCTGCTGGAAGGTGATCGACTGTTGGTGGTTGCCGACAACTGTAACGACGACACTGCCGCGCTGGCCCGCTCGGCTGGCGCAGAGGTGGTGGAGCGGCGGGATGCGCAACGGCGTGGCAAGGGCTATGCGCTGGACTGTGGTGTGCGTCATCTGGCCGGGGCTGCGCCAGAGGTGGTGATTATCATCGACGCTGATTGTCAGCTGAGTGAGCGCGGCATTGACCATCTGGCGCGCAGCTGCGCCAGTGCCGGGCGGCCTGTGCAGGCACTCGATCTGATGTGTGCACCTGCAGGCGCGGGGCTGAAAGTCCAGGTTGCCGAGTTCGCCTGGCGGGTCAAGAACCTGGTGCGGCCACGCGGTTGGGCGCGAGTGGGTTTGCCCTGTCAATTGATGGGCACGGGAATGGCGATCGACTGGCGAGACCTGGCGTTGGTCGATCTGGCCAGTGGTCACCTGGTCGAAGACTTGAAAATGGGCCTGGATTTCTGCCGCAACGGCAAGCCGCCATTGTTTTGTCCGGATGCGCAGGTCACCAGCTTCTTCCCACGTAGCGCTGAAGGGCTCACTAGCCAGCGCGCACGCTGGGAGCGTGGTCATCTGGGAGTGCTGCTGGGGGATGCGCCGAAGTTGCTGGGCGCGTCGATCACCCGGCGCAATTGGAGCCTGCTGGCGATGACGGTGGATCTGATGGTTCCGCCGCTGGCCTTGCTGACCTTGACCTTGCTGGTTGTGTTTAGTGCCTCATGGTTGGCATTTCTGCTGTTCGGTGTATGGGGGCCGGCGTTGATCGCCACGGGCGCGATGGTCCTGTTGGTTGCCGCTGTGCTGTTGGCGTGGAAGCGGTTCTGCCGTGAGCTGATCGGGTTTTCTGTGTTGCTGTATGCACCGTTCTATGCGGTGAAAAAGATACCTCTGTATCTGGGCTTTCTGATCAAGCGCCAGGTTGAATGGGTGCGCTCAAAACGGGATGACAGCTAATGGGTGATGTGGCCTCGCAGAAAAGCTGGAAAGCGATTGTTGAAAAACTTCAGGTGGTCAGTAATCCAGGTGACCAGCAAGGATTACTTCAAACGTTGTCTGCCACTGCAATGCCGACAGTGCTTGGGTTCGTCAATGCCCATGCGATGAATCTGGTCGCGGGGCATGCCGACTATTACAAGGCACTGTCCGCGGCTGATGTGTTGTTACGGGATGGCGTCGGCATGGCGATTCTTTATCGTCGCCTAGGCCTTGATCCCGGGTTGAACATGAATGGCACGGACTTTATTCCCCAGCTACTGGCAGCATTCAAGGGCCGGCGTGTGGCGTTCTGGGGGACAGAAGAGCCCTTTCTGTCCCAGGCGGCGCAGCGCAGTGAGGCGCTGTTTGGTGTGCAGGTTGTATCGGCTCATCATGGTTTTGCCGAGGTGGATACCTACATCGACCTCGCCAAGAAATTACAGCCGCAGCTGATTGTGTTGGGCATGGGCATGCCTAAGCAGGAAGCCGTTGCTGCCCGACTGAAAGCCATTGGCGTGCCGTGCCTGATCGTCTGCGGCGGGGCGATCCTGGACTTTCTCGGCGGCAAAGTAACGCGGGCTCCGTTATGGCTACGCAGGTTGGGATGCGAGTGGCTATTCAGGTTGATGAGGGAACCTAAGCGCTTGTTCAAGCGGTATGTGATGGGCAATCCAATGTTCCTGTTGCGCGCGCTTTTCTGCACAAAGGCGGCGATGCAAGACGCCGAGAACACGCCCCGGCCTTTCTAGGGAACACCCTGACCAGCGGATCGTCCGATTCAGCCAAAATGAACGGCAGGGATGACTCAGCCAGCGATGACAGCTTGGTACTGCTACAGTGATATCACAAGCGCCTTCAGGGCTGGGAAATATTGGGAACGCGTGTGGTATCTCAATTGATGAGGTCTAGTAATGGTTTTCGAACCCAGAAGCAGCCGCTCCCTACTCCAGCGAAGAAGCAGTGTCAGCAACGCCATCCAGGCGGGTCTCGACGGTATTGCGGTGACCGGCGTTGCCTGGTACCTGATCAATGACCAGATCGGTTACATCACCTCTGATTACGTCATCATGATGTTGCTGTTGATTGGTGCATTGGCCGTCATTTACGACCATTACGCCATTTACCGCAGCAATGTCGGGCTTTCCATCAAGGCATTCAGACTGTTTAAAGCATGGTCGGCCACTTTTTGTTTTCTCGTGGTGATAGCGTTTCTTACCAAGCAGAGCGAGAGTTATTCACGCATGCTGGTGGGTGAACTATTTGTCATCGGCTATTTTGTTCAGTTGTTCCTGCACTTTGCCGTGCGCGAAGTGCAAAAACGTTTTCTGGCGCCCGCTTATCGGTTGGAAAATGCCCTGATCATTGGGGCAGGAGATTTGGCTCATTTTCTACAGCAGAAGATTAGTAGCAATCCCTGGTTTGGTGAAAGAATTGTTGGCTGTGTCTTGACCGGGGAGGGAGAGGAACGCGGGAAAGAAAGTCCTGAGGGAAAGCAGCGTTTGTCGGTATTGGGGCATATCTCCGATCTTGATGAAATTGTCGTGCAGCATGCTATTAGAACTGTCTATCTGGTCACGCCGCTAAGCGGTTCTGCGGTCATTAATGATGTGTACTTGAAGTTGCTCGACAAGTGCATTGCGGTTAACTGGGTGCCCGACATATTCTCACTGCGTTTGATCAACCACAGTGTGCGTGAAATTTCCGGCATTCCCGTGCTGACCTTGTCTGAAACGCCGTTGACGGGGACGAGCCTGTTCCTGAAGAACCTGGAGGATAAAGTCCTCGCAGCACTTATCTTGCTGTTTGCATCACCGGTGCTGCTGGCTGTTGCCCTTGCCATCAAACTCGACAGCCCGGGCCCGGTGTTCTTCAGGCAGGAGCGCATGGGCTGGACCGGAGAATCCTTCCGTATCTGGAAATTCAGAAGCATGGTTGTCCATGAGCCGGAAGATGGCGTGGTCAAGCAAGCGCAGAAAAATGATGCGCGGCTGACCCGGGTGGGTGCCTTCATCCGTCGCACCAGCCTCGACGAACTGCCCCAGCTGTTCAATGTGCTGATGGGTGAAATGTCCCTGGTGGGACCTCGCCCGCACGCCCGTCAACACGATACGCAGTACTCTCAGGACATCGTCGACTACTTTGCCCGGCACAATATCAAGCCCGGCATGACCGGCCTGGCGCAGGTCCGTGGTTTCAGAGGTGAAACCAAAGACATCGGGCAAATGATCCAGCGTGTCGACTCTGATATCGAGTACATCAACAACTGGTCGCTGTGGCTCGACTTCGTGATCCTGGTGCGCACGCTCAATGCCTTCACCGGCAAGCAGGCTTACTAGCGGCTTACTGTACCTGGGCGTGCAAGGTACGAAAGCTTTCGGCTTCTTCAACCAGCCAGTCATGCACCGCCCGGGCGCTCGGATGCGCCAGACCGCCGGGCGGGTAGAGCAACACGTAGCGTTTGTGATTGGCGATCGGCAGACCAAACGGCACGATCAGGGTGCCGCGCTCCAGCTCGTCATTGAGCAGGGTACGCCGGGCGATGGCCACGCCAATGCCGGCGATTGCCGCTTCAATGGTCAGGTGGTTGCGGTTGAAGGTGTGTCCGCGGCGCACGTCCAGGCCACTCGCACCAATCCCTTCCAGATAAAACTCCCATTCGGCATATTCCGAGCTGCCGCGCCAGGCGGTGATGTCGTGCAGCAACGGATAGTGCGCAAGGTCGCCAGGGCCATGCAGGGGCGGGCGGCCACGCAGCAGGGTCGGCGAACACACCGGGAAGATCTGTTCATCGAGCAGCGGCGTTGAGTGCATGCCCGGGTAGCTGCCGTCGTTGAGGTCGATGGCCAGGTCGAAGTCGCCTTCATGTAAGGCCTGGCTACTGTCTTCGGCCACCAGGCGCAGCTGGAT
>JBOICD010000002.1:0-28597 GCA_050739855.1 Pseudomonas sp. | reverse complement strand
CGCATCCTGGTCTGTGGCCTGAACCCGCACGCCGGTGAAGGTGGCCACCTTGGCCATGAAGAAATCGACACTATCGAACCCACATTGGCGCACCTGCGCAGCGAAGGCATGGACCTGCGCGGCCCGTTGCCCGCCGATACCCTGTTTACCCCCAAATATCTGGAGCACTGCGACGCAGTGCTGGCGATGTACCACGACCAGGGCTTGCCCGTACTCAAGTACAAGGGCTTTGGCGCCGCCGTCAACGTGACCCTTGGCCTGCCGATCATCCGCACGTCGGTCGACCACGGCACCGCCCTGGATCTGGCCGGCAGTGGCAAGATTGACACCGGCAGCCTGCAAGTCGCCCTGGAAACCGCCTACCAGATGGCCGAGACCCGACTATGAGTGAGCAATACCAACACCGGGCGCGCAAGCGCTTCGGCCAGAACTTCCTGCACGATGCCGGGGTCATTGACCGCATCCTGCGCTCGATCCACGCCAAGGCGGGCGATCGCATGCTGGAAATCGGTCCGGGCCAGGGCGCCCTGACCGAAGGCCTGCTGGGCAGCGGCGCACAGCTTGACGTGGTCGAGCTGGACAAGGACCTGGTGCCGATCCTCAACCAGCAATTCGCTGGCCGCGACAACTTCCGCCTGCACCAGGGCGACGCCCTGAAGTTCGACTTCACCAGCCTTGGCGCCGCGCCGAACAGCCTGCGCGTGGTCGGCAACCTGCCGTACAACATCTCCACGCCACTGATCTTCCACCTGCTGGCCAATGCCGAGCTGATCCGCGACATGCACTTCATGCTGCAGAAGGAAGTGGTCGAGCGCCTGGCTGCAGGTCCCGGTGGTGGTGACTGGGGCCGCCTGTCGATCATGGTTCAATACCACTGCCGGGTCGAACATCTGTTCAACGTCGGCCCCGGTGCATTCAATCCGCCACCGAAGGTCGACTCGGCCATCGTGCGCCTGGTCCCGCACGAAACCCTGCCGTTCCCGGCCAAGGATCACCGCCTGCTGGAGCGCATCGTTCGCGAAGCCTTCAACCAACGGCGCAAGACCCTGCGCAACACCCTCAAGGCCCTGCTCAGCAGCGAAGCCATCGAAGCCGCTGGCGTCGACGGCAGCCTGCGCCCAGAACAGCTGGACCTGGCTGCCTTCGTCCGCCTGGCTGACAAGCTGGCCGAGCAACAAGGCAGCCACTAAGCCGCTGCAACGACCAGTCATGCCCGCATGACTGGCCGGCAACCCCGCCAATAGCCTAGACTGGACGCAATTGCCATATCCGCGTCTGTTTCCAAGGCCCCTTGCATGTCTGATCCCCGCTACCAGATCGACGTCAGCGTCGTGACCCGCTTTCTCAAAGAACAATCCGACCCCGAAAACGAGCGTTTCGCCTTCGCCTACACCATTACCGTGCAGAACAACGGGTCGGTGCCGGCCAAACTGATGTCGCGTCACTGGCTGATCACCAATGGCGATGGCCAGGTCGAAGAAGTAAAGGGTGCCGGCGTGATTGGCCAGCAACCGCTGATCGAACCCGGCAAAAGCCATACCTATAGCAGTGGCGCAGTGATCAGCACCCAGGTCGGCACCATGCAGGGCAGCTACCAGATGGTCGCCGAAGACGGTAAGCGCTTCGACGCCATCATCGCCCCGTTCCGCCTGGCCGTCCCCGGAGCCCTGCACTGATGACGGTGTACGCAGTGGGTGACTTGCAAGGGTGCCTGCAACCGCTCAAGTGCCTGCTTGAGCGAGTCAACTTCAACCCCGCCAGCGACCGCCTGTGGCTGGTAGGCGACCTGGTCAACCGCGGCCCGGAGTCGTTGGAGACCCTGCGCTTCCTGTATTCCATCCGTGAATCACTGGTGTGCGTGCTGGGCAACCACGACCTGCACCTGCTGGCGGCCTGGCACAACATCGAGCGCCTGAAAAAGAGCGACACCCTGCGCGAGATTCTCCAGGCGCCGGACGCTGACGAACTGCTTGACTGGTTGCGACGGCAAAAACTGCTGCACTACGACGAGCAGCGTGGCGCGGTCCTGGTACATGCTGGCATTCCACCGCAGTGGACACTGGGCAAGGCGCTGGAACTGGCGAGTGAAGTCGAGGAAGTGCTGCGCGACGACAACCGCCTCAAGCCCTACCTGGACGGCATGTACGGCAATGAGCCGAACAAATGGAGCAAGGACCTCAGCGGTGTGACCCGCCTGCGGGTGATCACCAACTACTTCACCCGCATGCGCTTTTGCACCAGTGAAGGCAAGCTCGACCTCAAGGGCAAAGAAGGTATCGACACCGCTCTGCCCGGCTACAAGCCCTGGTTCGCCCACAAAGGACGGCGCTCGCGTCATGTGAAGATCATCTTCGGCCACTGGGCGGCACTTGAAGGCCGCTGCAAGGAGCCGGGTGTGATTGCCCTGGACACCGGCTGCGTCTGGGGCGGAGCGATGACGCTGTACAACGTCGACAGCGGCCAGTTCCATCGTTGCGACTGCACCGACGAAGGCACACCGCGCCCTCTGCCAGCGCCAGCACAACCCGCTAGAATAAGCGACCAGTCCTGAAGGAAACGTACCCATGAGCGAATTCAAACGCATCCCTCCCGAGCAGGCCCAGGCGCTGCGTGAGCAAGGTGCGGTCGTGGTCGATATTCGTGACCCGCAAACCTATGCCCTCGGCCACATCACCGGTTCCAGGCATCTGGACAACCATTCGGTGGCAGACTTCATCCGCGGCGCCGACCTTGACGCCCCCACCGTGGTGGTCTGCTATCACGGCAACTCCAGCCAGAGCGCTGCTGCCTATCTGGTCAGCCAGGGCTTTTCCGACGTCTACAGCCTCGACGGTGGCTTTGAGCTGTGGCGTGGCACGTACCCGGCAGAAACCGCTCAAGGGACTGCCGAATAATTTTTTTAACCTGCCGCAGCCCGCGTCCTGTGCGGGCTCGCGCCTGACCAGACGAACGGTCATGGCGAACTTCATGCGCAACCACCCTTGACCTCCCCGATTACGAACTATCCTTAAGCCGAGGCCATCCAAAAAGGGGAGAGCCGGTACACCGGCGTGCGGGTCATCGGTAGCGAGTTCTAGGTGTTCTGGGGGGTATACAGCAATCGGCATTCGTCGATTGCATGCCAGCATCAGCTGACTGATCCGGCGTCGGCTCCACGTATCGAGCGAGGTGACGTCATGAGTATTTTTAGCCACTTCCAACAACGCTTTGAGTCCACCCGCCAGGAAGAGTTTTCGCTGCAAGAGTACCTTGAGCTCTGCAAAAGCGATCGCAGTGCTTACGCGTCGGCGGCTGAACGCCTGTTGATGGCCATTGGCGAGCCGGAACTGGTCGACACCTCGAGTAACTCAAGGCTGTCGCGAATCTTCTCCAACAAGGTGATCCGCCGCTATCCGTCCTTTGAAGACTTCCATGGCATGGAGGAGTGCATCGATCAGATCGTCTCCTACTTCCGCCATGCCGCTCAGGGCCTGGAAGAGAAGAAACAGATCCTCTACCTGCTCGGCCCCGTGGGTGGCGGCAAGTCCTCCCTGGCCGAAAAGCTGAAACAACTGATGGAGAAGGTGCCCTTCTATGCCATCAAGGGCTCTCCGGTCTTCGAGTCGCCTCTGGGGTTGTTCAACGCCACGGAGGACGGTGCGATTCTCGAAGAAGACTTCGGTATTCCGCGGCGCTACCTGAATACCATCATGTCGCCCTGGGCGACCAAGCGACTGGCCGAGTTCGGGGGCGACATCAGCCAGTTCAAGGTAGTCAAACTGTACCCGTCGATCCTCAATCAGATCGCCATCGCCAAAACCGAACCGGGTGACGAGAACAACCAGGATATTTCCGCCCTGGTGGGTAAGGTCGATATCCGCAAACTCGAGGAGTTCCCACAGAACGACGCCGACGC
Organism: Pseudomonas sp.; assembly: GCA_050739855.1. Taxonomy (GTDB): domain Bacteria; phylum Pseudomonadota; class Gammaproteobacteria; order Pseudomonadales; family Pseudomonadaceae; genus Aquipseudomonas. The sequence goes on along the minus strand of JBOICD010000002.1, from coordinate 24,702 downwards.
CTACAGCTATTCGGGCGCCCTGTGCCGGGCCAACCAGGGCCTGATGGAATTCGTCGAGATGTTCAAGGCGCCCATCAAGGTTCTGCACCCGTTGCTGACTGCCACCCAGGAGGGTAACTACAACAGTACCGAGGGCCTCGGTTCAATCCCCTACTCCGGGATCCTGCTGGCCCACTCCAACGAATCGGAATGGCACAGCTTTCGCAACAACAAGAACAACGAAGCGTTCATCGACCGGATCTACATCGTCAAGGTGCCTTACTGCCTGCGGGTCAGCGACGAGATCAAGATCTACGACAAATTGCTGTTCAACAGCTCGCTGGCCAAGGCTCATTGCGCACCTGACACCCTGAAGATGCTCGCTCAGTTCACCGTACTGTCGCGACTCAAAGAGCCGGAGAACTCGAACATCTATTCGAAGATGCGCGTCTACGACGGCGAAAACCTCAAGGACACCGATCCGAAAGCCAAATCGATCCAGGAATACCGGGACGCTGCCGGAGTGGACGAAGGCATGAACGGCCTGTCGACCCGCTTTGCCTTCAAGATCCTGTCGAAGGTGTTCAACTTCGATCCTCACGAGATCGCCGCCAACCCTGTGCATTTGCTCTACGTGCTGGAGCAGCAGATCGAGCAGGAACAGTTCCCGGCCGAGGTGCGCGAGCGCTACCTGCGCTACCTGAAAGAGTACCTGGCACCGCGCTACATCGAGTTCATCGGCAAGGAAATCCAGACCGCTTACCTGGAGTCCTACAGCGAGTACGGTCAGAACATCTTCGACCGCTACGTGCTGTACGCCGACTTCTGGATCCAGGACCAGGAATACCGCGACCCGGAAACCGGCGAAATCCTCAACCGCATCGCCCTCAACGAAGAGCTGGAAAAAATCGAGAAGCCGGCAGGCATCAGCAATCCGAAGGATTTCCGCAACGAGATCGTCAACTTCGTGTTGCGCGCCCGGGCCAACAACAACGGCAAGAACCCGACCTGGCTCAGCTACGAAAAACTGCGGGTAGTGATCGAGAAGAAAATGTTCTCCAACACCGAAGACCTGCTGCCAGTCATCAGCTTCAACGCCAAGGCGAGCAAAGAGGATCAGCAGAAACACAACGACTTCGTCACCCGAATGGTGGAACGCGGCTACACAGACAAGCAAGTTCGGCTGCTCTCGGAATGGTACCTGCGGGTCAGAAAATCGCAGTGACCGAGCTGTAAGTGGCAAGCCGCAAGCTCTGCGCCAGGCTCTTGTCAGCCGCCTGGCCCGGCTCGCGGCTTGAAGCTTGAGTCTTCAGCTCCCCGGAGGGGCCTATGAGCTATGTGATCGACCGACGCCTTAACGGCAAGAACAAGAGCACGGTCAACCGCCAGCGTTTCCTGCGGCGTTACCGTGACCACATCAAGAAAGCCGTCGAGGAGGCCGTAAGTCGCCGCTCCATTACCGACATGGAGCATGGTGAGCAGATCAGCATTCCCGGTCGCGATATCGACGAGCCGGTGCTTCACCATGGCCGCGGTGGCAAACAGACCGTGGTGCACCCAGGCAACAAGGAATTCACCGCCGGCGAACACATCGCCCGGCCACAGGGCGGCGGTGGCGGTGGTGGGCGTGGCAAGGCCGGCAACTCCGGCGAGGGCATGGACGAGTTCGTCTTCCAGATTACCCAGGAGGAATTTCTCGAATTCATGTTTGAGGACCTGGAGCTGCCCAACCTGGTCAAACGCCACCTGGCCGGCACCGACACCTTCAAGACCGTGCGAGCCGGTATCAGCAATGAAGGTAACCCGTCACGCATCAACATCATCCGCACCCTGCGCTCGGCTCACGCCCGACGTATTGCCTTGTCCGGCAGCAGTCGCGCCAAGCTGCGCGTGGCCCAAGAGGAACTGGCGCGGCTGAAACGGGAAGAACCAGACAATTTCGGCGATATTCAGGAAATAGAAATCGAAATTGAACGATTGAGCGCGCGCATAAACCGCGTACCTTTCCTCGACACGTTCGACCTCAAGTACAACTTGCTGATTAAACAACCCAACCCCAGCTCGAAAGCGGTGATGTTCTGCCTGATGGACGTTTCCGGGTCCATGACCCAGGCCACCAAGGACATCGCCAAGCGTTTTTTCATCCTTTTGTACCTGTTCCTCAAACGCAATTACGACAAGATCGAAGTGGTGTTCATCCGCCACCACACCAGTGCCCGTGAAGTCGATGAAGAGGAGTTCTTCTACTCCCGGGAAACCGGCGGCACCATCGTTTCCAGCGCCCTGAAACTGATGCAGGAGATCATGGCCGAACGCTACCCGGCCAACGAGTGGAACATCTACGCCGCCCAAGCCTCCGACGGCGACAACTGGAACGATGATTCGCCGATCTGCCGCGAAATCCTCACCAAGCAGATCATGCCGTTCGTCCAGTACTACACTTACGTTGAGATCACCCCCCGCGAACATCAGGCATTGTGGTTCGAATATGAACGCATCGGCGAAGCCTTTGCCGATACGTTCGCCCAGCAGCAGCTGGTGTCGGCCGGCGATATCTATCCGGTCTTCCGTGAACTCTTCCAGCGCAGGTTAGTGACATGACCGCTAGAGAGCAGAAGCGCCAACCTATTTCCACCGGGTCCGAATGGACATTCGAACTGATCCAGGCCTATGACCGGGAAATCAGCCGCCTGGCCGAGCGCTATGCCCTGGACACTTATCCCAACCAGATCGAAGTGATCACCGCCGAGCAGATGATGGATGCCTACGCGTCCGTCGGCATGCCCTTGGGCTATCACCATTGGTCCTACGGCAAACACTTCCTCAGCACCGAGAAGTCCTACAGCCGAGGCCAGATGGGCCTGGCCTATGAGATCGTGATCAACTCCGACCCGTGCATTGCCTACCTGATGGAAGAAAACACCATCTGCATGCAGGCTCTGGTGGTTGCTCACGCCTGTTACGGGCACAACAGCTTCTTCAAGGGCAATTACCTGTTCCGCACCTGGACCGATGCCAGCTCGATCATCGACTACCTGGTGTTCGCCAAGCAGTACATCACCCAGTGCGAGGAGCGCCACGGCATCGATGCGGTGGAGGACCTGCTCGACTCCTGCCACGCCTTGATGAACTACGGTGTCGACCGCTACAAGCGCCCCTACCCGATTTCCGCCGAAGAGGAACGGCGTCGGCAGAAGGAACGCGAAGAACACCTGCAAAAGCAGATCAACGACCTGTGGCGGACCATTCCCAAGGGTGCCGGCAAGAACAGCGATCGTGACAACGCGCGCTTTCCGGCCGAGCCCCAGGAAAACATTCTCTACTTCATCGAGAAACACGCACCGTTGCTTGAACCCTGGCAGCGCGAAGTCGTGCGCATCGTGCGCAAGATCGCCCAGTACTTCTACCCGCAACGCCAGACCCAGGTGATGAACGAAGGTTGGGCGACCTTCTGGCACTACACCCTGATGAACGACCTGTATGACGAAGGCCTGGTCACCGAGGGCTTCATGATGGAGTTCCTGCAGTCGCACACCAGCGTGGTGTTCCAGCCCGGCTTCGACAGCCCCTACTACAGCGGCATCAACCCCTATACCCTGGGCTTTGCCATGTACCGGGACATCCGGCGCATGTGCGAACACCCCACCGAAGAGGACCGTCGCTGGTTCCCGGAAATCGCCGGCAGCGACTGGCTGTCGACCATCAAGTTCGCCATGAGCAGCTTCAAGGACGAGAGCTTCATCCTGCAGTACCTGTCACCTACGGTGATCCGCGACCTCAAGCTGTTCAGCATCCTTGATGACGACCAGCGCGATGACCTGCTGGTACCGGCCATCCATGATGAAAGCGGCTACCGGATCATCCGTGAAACCCTGGCCGCCCAGTACAACCTGGGCAACCGCGAACCCAACGTGCAGATCTGGAGCATCGACCGTCGTGGCGACCGCTCCCTGACCCTGCGCCACCAGCAACACGATCGCAAGCCGCTAGGCGACTCGACCGAGGAGGTTCTCAAGCACCTGCACCGCCTCTGGGGCTTCGATATCCACCTGGAAACCCTACAGGGTGACCAGATCATGAAAACCCACCATGTGCCGCCCAAGGGCGAGCATGGCGAAGCCGAGTACGGGCGCCTGGACCTGGCGGTCGTGCACCTCTAGCCAGCCCTCCGTTGCTGCCAGACAGGGTATCCTGTGGCATCAACGGAGGATTTTCATGCAGATCTACAAAGTCGGCGGTGCCGTACGCGACCGCCTGCTCGGCCGACCGGTCAGTGATATCGACTGGGTAGTGGTCGGCGCTAGCGCAGAGCACATGCAGGCGCTCGGCTATCGGCCCGTGGGCGCCGACTTTCCGGTGTTCATCCACCCCAAAAGCGGCGAGGAATACGCCCTGGCGCGCACCGAGCGCAAGAGTGGCCGCGGTTACGGCGGGTTCACCTTTCACGCCAGCCCCGAAGTAACCCTTGAAGAAGACCTGATCCGGCGCGACCTGACCATCAACGCCATGGCCGAAGATGAGCAAGGTAACGTCAGCGATCCTTATGGTGGTCAGAAAGATCTCGAAGCCCGAATTTTGCGCCATGTTTCCCCGGCATTCGCCGAAGATCCCTTGAGGGTCCTGCGCGTCGCCCGCTTTGCCGCGCGCTACGCCGCAATGGGCTTCAAGGTAGCGCCGGAAACCATTGAGCTGATGCGCCAGCTCAGCGAATCCGGTGAACTCCGGGCACTCACCGCCGAGCGCAGCTGGAAAGAAATTGCCCGGGCGCTGATGGAAGAGCAACCTCAGGTGTTCATTCAGGTGCTGCGCGATTGTGGCGCTCTCAAAGAGCTGATGCCTGAACTCGACGCTCTGTTCGGCGTACCGCAACCTGCGGCCCACCACCCGGAAATCGACAGTGGCATACACACCCTCTCGGTCCTCGAACAAGCCGCGCAGCATCAGCAACCTCTGAGCGTGCGCTGGGCCTGCCTGCTGCACGATCTGGGCAAAGGGCTTACCCCGGAGGAAGACTGGCCTCGGCACATCGCTCACGAACAACGCGGGCTCAAGCTGATCAAGGCCGTCAACCAGCGCTTCAAGGTGCCACGCGAGTGCCAGGAGCTGGCGGCGCTGGTCGGTGAGTACCACACGCACTGCCACCGCGCTTTGGAGCTCAGGGCTTCGACCTTGCTTGAATTGCTGCAAAGCTTCGATGTTTATCGTCGGCCGCAGCGTTTTGAGGAGTTCATTGCTGCTTGTGAAATGGACGCACGGGGACGCAAGGGGCTGGAGCAGCGGCAGTACCCGCAAGCCGATTACCTGCGCGGTGCGGCGGCGGCAGCGCGGGCAGTCCAGGTGCAGCCACTGGTGCAGCAAGGGCTGACCGGGCAGGCACTGGGAGAAGCGCTCAAGGGTGAGCGCTTGAAGGCGTTGAAGGCCTACAAGAACAGCTTCGGCGGTTGAAACTATCGCGGGGCAAGCCCGCTCCCACAGATTCTGAACTTCCTGGGAGCAGTTCTTCTGTGGGAGCGGGCTTGCCCCGCGATACATTCAACCCGGCTGCTGGGTACGCAGCTTCTCGCTACGCCCGCGCAACCATTCCAGGGTCAGCAACAGCACCACCGAAAAGGCGATCAGCAAGGTCGCCGCCGCCGCGATGGTCGGGCTGAGGTTCTCGCGGATACCGCTGAACATCTGCCGTGGCAGGGTCGCCTGCTCAGGGCCGGCGAGGAACAGGGTCACCACCACTTCGTCGAACGAGGTGGCAAAGGCAAACAGGGCGCCGGAAATCACCCCGGGGGCAATCAGCGGCAAGGTCACCCGGCGGAAGGCCGTCAGCGGCGAGGCGCCAAGGCTGGCTGCCGCACGCACCAGGTTGTGGTTAAAGCCCTGCAGGGTCGCCGACACGGTAATGATGACGAACGGCACACCCAGCACCGCATGCACCAGAATCAGCGAAATGAAGCTGTTACCCATGCCCAGCGGCGCGAAGAACAGGTAGCTGGCGACACCGATGATCACCACCGGCACCACCATGGGCGAAATCACCAGGGCCATGATCAGCGACTTGCCCGGGAAATCGCCGCGGGTCAGGCCGATCGAAGCCAGGGTGCCGAACACCATGGCCAGCACGGTCGCCGCCGGGGCGACGATGATGCTGTTCTTCAACGCCCGCATCCACTCGGCCGAGGCAAAGAAGTCGTGATACCACTGCAACGAAAAGCCTTGCAGCGGATAGACCAGGAAGCTGCCGGAGTTGAACGACAACGGAATGATCACCAGTACCGGCAACACCAGGAACAACAGGATCAGCCCGCAGAGGATGCGCAAGCTGTAGAACCAGACCCGCTCGACGGGCGACATGTAAGGGCTCAGCATGACAACGCTCCTCAGCTCAGACGCAGGCGGCTGGCGCCGACCAGCCAGCTATAGATCAGGTACAAAATCACGGTAGCGAGCAGCAGCAAGCCGCCTAACGCTGTAGCCATGCCCCAGTTGATGCTGGTGTTGGTATAGAACGCCACGAAGTAGCTGACCATCTGATCATTCGGGCTGCCGAGCAGTGCCGGGGTGATGTAGTAGCCGATGGCCAGGATGAACACCAGCAGACAGCCCGCGCCTACGCCTGCGTAGGTCTGCGGGAAGTACACCCGCCAGAAGCTGGTAAATGGATGGCAGCCCAGGGAGATGGCCGCACGCATGTAGGTGGGTGAGATGCCTTTCATCACGCTATAGATCGGCAGGATCATGAACGGCAGCAGAATGTGGACCATGGAGATGTACACACCGGTGCGGTTGAATACCAGCTCCAGCGGTTTGTCGATGATGCCCAGGGCCATCAGTGCGCTGTTGATCAAACCACCCGATTGCAACAGCACAATCCAGGCGGCAACCCGCACCAGGATCGAGGTCCAGAACGGCAGCAGTACCAGGATCATCAGCAGGTTGCTCTGCCGGGTTGGCAGGTTGGCCAGCAAATAGGCCAGCGGATAAGCCAGCACCAGGCAGATGGCGGTGATGACAAAGCCCATCCACAGGGTACGGGTGAAGATGTCCAGGTAGATCGACTGGTCCGGGGTAGCCTTGGCCAGCTCGCCGAGGTCATCGATGCGATGATCCAGGGCCGCCAACAGGTAGAACGGTGTGACGCTACTGGTGTTACGGCGAATCGCCTGCCAGTAGGCCGGATCGCCCCAGCGCTCGTCCAGCTCTTGCAGTGCTTCTTTATAAGAAGTCGGCTCGGTCTTGAACGGCAAGGCTCGGGCGGTTTTCGCCAGCAGGCTGCGATAGCCGGCCAGCTCCATGTTCAGACGCTTGGAGGTGTCGCCCAGGGTCTGGTTCTTGCGCGCCTGGCCAAGGTCTTCGCTCAGTGCCTTGTACACCGACTCGTCCGGCAGGCCCTTACCGTCCCACTGCGTGACCGCCGCAACGGTCTGCGGCAAGCCTGTGACAACTTCCGGGTTACCGACGCTCTTGTAGAGCAGCGCGGCAATCGGCACCAGGAAAACCAGCAGCAGGAACAGCGCCAGCGGCGCAATCAGGGCTTGCGCCTTCCAGCGGTTGACCCGCTCGGCACGCGCCAGACGCTGCTTGAGTGTGGAACCGGCGCCTTCATTCAGGGGCACTGCGATGGCCATAGCGAACTCCGAAATCTTGAGAACAGGAAGCGTCGGCGACGTGCCGACGCTCCATCAGCCGACCTTACTTGGCAGCCCAGGCGTTGAAGCGTTGCTCCAGTTGCTCGCTGTTGTCGGCCCAGAAGGCGACGTCGATCTGCACCTGGTTGGCAATGTTTTCCGGGGTGGTCGGCATGTCTTTCTTGATCTCGTCGGAGAGCAGGCTCACCGCTTTGGAATTGGCCGGACCGTAGGCAATGTTTTCCGAGTAGATCTTCTGCTGCTCAGGCTTGACCGAATAGGCGATGAATTTCTTGGCTTCTTCGGCATTTTTCGCGCCCTTTGGGATGGCCCAGGCGTCGAAATCGTAGATACCGCCGTTCCATACCACCTTCAGGTTGCTTTCTTTCTGTACTGCGGCGATCCGGCCGTTGTAGGCCGAGCTCATGACCACGTCACCCGAGGCCAGGTACTGTGGCGGCTGAGCGCCAGCTTCCCACCACTGGATGCTTGGCTTGAGTTCGTCGAGTTTCTTGAAGGCGCGGTCCTGGCCTTCCTTGGTGCCGAGCACCTTGTAGACATCTTTAGGCGCGACACCGTCGGCCATCAGGGCGAATTCCAGGGTGTACTTGGCGCCCTTGCGCAGACCGCGCTTGCCCGGGAACTGCTTGGTGTCCCAGAAATCGGCCCAGCTGGTCGGCGCGGTTTTCAGTTTGTCGGCGTTGTACGCCATCACCGTGGACCAGACGAAGAAGCCGACGCCGCAAGGCTGAATGGCGCCTGGGACATAGTCGGCCTCGTCGCCGAACAGCGCAGGGTCGAGTTCTTCGAACATGCCTTCGTCACAGCCACGGGCCAGTTCCGGCGACTCGACCTCGACCAGGTTCCAGGACACGCTTTTGGTGTCGACCATGGCTTTGACCTTGGCCATTTCACCGTTGTATTCGCCCGCAACGATCTTGCCGTTGCCGGCCTTTTCCCATGGCTCGTAGAACGCTTTGGTCTGGGCTGCCTTGTTGGCGCCGCCGAAAGAGATCACGGTCAGGTCAGCCGCCGCCATGGCCTGGCCCGCCGCAAACAGCCCCAGCGTCAGAGCGGTCAACTTCAAGTGCTTTAGCATTATTATTCTCTCCACAGTACAGGGTTGGTGAAGCAAACCTTCAATTGGCTTCCAGGATCGGATCGAGCGCGCGGGCGTGCTCCACTTCCCAGCCAAGCGGTACCACATCGCCCACGGCCAGGGCCGGGTCGAGTTCGGCAATCGGCTGCTTCACGAAGAAATCGGCCTTGCCGCACACCTCCAGGCGGACCCGTACGTGGTCGCCCAGATAGATGAATTCGGCCACCCGCCCGGAGAAGCGGTTAACGCAGCTCTCGCTGTGGCCATTGAGGCGTACACGCTCGGGGCGAATCGACAGGGTCACCGGCTCGCCGCTCTGGCCGACATTGACCGCCAACGCCTCGACCTTCTCACCGCGGGCCAGTTGCACCAGGCAACGTTCACCGTCCTGACTGATCAGGCGGCCATTGATGCGGTTGTTTTCACCGATGAAGTTGGCGACGAAGGTGTTCTTCGGCTCTTCATAGAGGGTGCGCGGGTCGGCGATCTGCTGGATCTCGCCCTGATGGAACACCGCCACGCGATCAGACATGGTCAGTGCTTCGCCCTGGTCATGGGTGACATAGACCACGGTGACGCCCAGACGCTGGTGCAGGTGTTTGATTTCCATCTGCATGTGTTCACGCAGTTGCTTGTCGAGGGCACCGAGCGGTTCATCCATCAGTACCAGCTGCGGCTCGAACACCAGTGCCCGGGCCAGGGCCACACGCTGCTGCTGGCCGCCGGACAACTGGCCGGGGTAGCGCTTGGCGAACGCATCGAGCTGGACCATGTTCAGCACGCGCTTGACCCGCTCGCTGATGTCGGTCTTGCTCAGGTTGCGCACACTCAGCGGAAAGGCCAGGTTCTCCGCCACGGTCATGTGCGGGAACAGTGCGTAGTTCTGGAACACCATGCCGATGTCGCGTTTGTGCGGCGGCACGTTGTTGATCGAACGCCCGGCCAGCTGGATTTCGCCGGCGGTCGGGGTCTCGAAGCCTGCCAACATCATCAGGCTGGTGGTCTTGCCGGAGCCGGAAGGGCCGAGCAAGGTCAGGAATTCGCCTTTGCGAATATCCAGATTGAGGTCTTTGACGATCAGCGACTCGCCGTCATAGCTCTTCTGCACACCGCGGAAGCTGACCAGCACTTCGCCGGCTGCAGCGCTCGAATTCACCTCACTCATACCCGTACCTTCTTGTTGGATGACTGCCGTGTTGACAGCCTAGTGAAGGCGCGGGCCGGCGCAAATCGGGGGTGGAGAGAGATTGCTATCAGCTGGATGGAAGGCTTGGGGTAGGGATTGCCCTACAAGGATGGCGTTTTTGGCTATGACATCGCGGGGCAAGCCCGCTCCCACTGCCCCGCGATGTCGCTATCAGAACACTCAGAGCAACTTGTGCTCCATGGCGTACTTCACCAACTCCGCCAGCGAGTTCACATTGAGCTTCTGCATCAGGCGCGCCTTGTGGGTGCTGATGGTCTTGTTGCTCAGTGCCAGCTGCTGGGCGATGTCGTTGACGTTGGCGCCCTGGGCCAGGCGCTCGAACACCGAAAACTCGCGTTCCGACAGCAGCGAATGCAGGGGCCGGGCGTCAGTCAGGCCGACCTCGAAGACCATCCGGTCAGCCAGCTCCGGATCAATATAACGACCACCGCCGGCCACCCGCCGAATGGCCGTCAACAACAAAGCCGGATCGCTGTCCTTGGTCGCATAGCCAGCAGCACCGACCTTCAGCGCCCGCGCGGCCATCTGCGCCTCATCATGCATCGACAGCACCAGGATCGCTGGCGGGTTGCTCAAGGCGCGAATCCGCGGAATCGCCTCAAGGCCGTTGACCCCGGGCATGGAGATATCCAGCAACACCACTTCGCAGTCGGTATGCCGCAAAGTCTCCAGCAATTGCTCGCCATTACCGGCCTCCCCTGCCACCTGCATGTCCTTGGCCAGGCCAATCAGCTGCTTGATGCCTTCACGAACGATGGTGTGGTCTTCGGCAACCAGAACTCGAATCACAATACCGCTCCTATTTCAGGGGAATCGCCACGCTCAGGCTGGTGCCCTCGCCCGGCTCGCTCTCCAGGGTCATTTGTCCGCCCAGCATCAGTACCCGTTCCCGCATCCCGACCAGACCGAAAGATGTCGGGCGGCTCTCATCCAGCACAAAGCCGATGCCATCGTCGATAACCGTCAAACGCAGGGTGCGACCGTCCAGGCTCAAGCTGATCTGCACAGTATGCGCCTGAGCGTGGCGCATGACATTGGTCAGCGCCTCCTGCAGGATGCGGAACAGGCCAATGGCCTTGGCATCGCTCAACGGCGGCAGGTTTTCCGGGACCTGGACCAGACAAGGAATCTGCGTACGCGCCTCGAAACGCCGCGCCTGCCACTCGATCGCCGAGGCGATGCCAGCATCCAGAATCGGTGGCCGCAATGCCGTGGCGACATCTCGAACCAACTGGAACAGCTGGGCAATCAGCCGTTTCATACTGGCCAGACGCTCGTTGAGTCCGGGGTCGAGGTCGGCGTAGGCCAGCTCGCACATCGACGTTTCCAGCTTGAGCACCGTCAGCATCTGCCCCAGTTCGTCATGCACTTCCCGGGCGATGCGGGCTTTCTCTTCTTCACGAACGCTTTCCAGGTGCGCCGACAGGTCACGCAACTGCTCCTGGGAGCGGGCCAGCTCCAGCTCGACCCGCTTGCTCTGGGTAATGTCCCAGACCACGCCGTCCCAGACCACGCGGCCATCGCCCAGGCTACGGGTACTGGCCTTGATATCAGCCCAGCGCTGCTCACCCTCGCGGGTCAGGATACGCCCCTGCCAGGACCAGTCACGATCAGTCGCCAGGGCCAGGTCCTGGACCTTATGGTAGTCGGCCCGGTCATCCGGGTGAACCAGGTTGCGCAAGCCCATGTCCGGGTGCTGCAAGGCTGCCGGGGTATAACCGACCAACGCCTCGCTGCCTTCACTGATGTAGGGAAACTCCAGCGCGCCTTCAGCCGGGTTGCGCTCAAGCCGGAACACCAGCCCCGGAACGTTGCCGGCAATCCCCTTGAGCCTGGCCTCGCTTTCGCGCAAGGCAGCCAGGGCCCGGCGCCGTTCGGTCACGTCGGTGAGAAACACCACCAGGTACTCGGCATCGCGAAAGCGCAAAAAGCTCAGCGACACATCCACCGGCAGCAAGCTGCCATCGGCGCGCAGGCACTGGGTTTCGAAATGCTGGGCAACATCGTTGCTGGCGCGCGCGCCTTTCCACAGTTCAAGCCAGCGGTCCATATGCAGGCCGGGTTCGAAGTCGATCAGTGGCCGGTCGACTACCGCCCCCTCGGCATAGCCAAGCATGCTTTCGGCGGCTCGGTTGGCATAACGCACATGGCTATCCCAGTTGACCCAGAGAATGCCCACCGTGCTCTGGTCGATGGAGAACTGACTCAAGCGCAAGGCCTCTTCCCGTGCCTGACGCTGGTTGATGGTCTCCCGCGCAGCCAGCAGGTGGTGCTCCAGCTGATGCAACTGGCGCCGCTGCCACACCACGATGGCAATGCAACTGAACAACAGAGCAGCAAGCAGTAATCCCAGGTTCTGCCAGAAACCCGGCGACTCGCTCAAGCGCGGGTACTTGGGTTCCAGCCAGCGCTGGTGCAACTGTTCCAGGTCCTTGGCCGGGATGGCCTGCAGACCGCGCTCAAGAATCTCTGCCAGCTGCGGCCAGTCACGTCGCGAGGCAACGCGCAACAATTGCGGCAGGCCGATATCGCCGACCACCGCCAGGTCGCTGAACTCGCTTTCTCGCGACAGCCGGCTCAACTGCGCTTCATCCACCACGGCGTAGCGGGCTTGTTCGCTGAGTACCAGTTGCAGCGCTTGACGCGCCTCGGGAACGCCTTGCAAATTGAGGTTCGAGTAGGTGGCGCGCAGGTAGTCGGCCACCGCGCTGGGCATGCGCACCGCCACCCGTTCATTGTCGCCGAGCTTTTCAAGATCCACCGCCACCGCCCCACTGCGCGGCCCAACGATCAACTGCGGCACACGCATGTACGGATCGCTGAACAGCCACAAGCGCAAGCCGGCCGGTGTCTGGGTCAGGCCAGGCGCCAGATCGACCTCACCGGCCACCAGCGCCCGCTCCAGCGCGGCCTGATCCGGGAAGTTACGCCAGGTCAGGTCCAGCCCCAGCGAACGACCCAGCCAGTTCATCAGTTCGACATTGACCCCATACAGCTGCTGCAGGCGACGGTCGAACTGGGCAAACGGCGCTTGCAACACCAGCCCGACCCGCAGACTGCGATGCTGCTCGAGCCATTGTTGTTGCGCAGGGTCGAGAACCACAGCGGCCGACGTGCTTGCAGGGACCGCCCAAGCGATCAAGGACCAGCACAAACAGCCGATAACCAACAGGCAGCGCAGTGACTTCATCTAAACGCTCATCAAAGAATGGATGGCCACCGAGCATGGCCGTCCCGGACAAATACTATTAGGCTGCCGGTATTATTCTGGCCTGGACCACTCCATGTTCGCACTTTTTCGCACGACGCTTCCGGCGTTTTGCCTTGTATTGATACTACCTTGTAGCGCACAAGCGGCTGCAGATGAAACACCGCAAGCCGCTGAAAACACTCCACCGGCAACCGTCCAGCGCCAACCGCTGGCTGAACGCAGCCAGGAAGATGCCCTGGCGCTGGAGCGGCAGGTGCCCCAGGCCGAGCAACAAATCCTGCAAGCCGGCAATGACAATTTCCTCGCACTGTGGAAACCGGCCAACACCAGCGAACCTGACGGCGCACTGATCATCCTCGCCGGTGCTGGCGAAACCGCCGATTGGCCAAAGACCGTCGGCCCCTTGCGCCGCAAGTTTCCGGACGCCGGCTGGCATAGCCTGAGCCTGAGCTTGCCGGACCTGCTGGCCGACAGCCCGCAAGCACGTGCCGAAACTGCACCGGCTCCAAGCCAGCCGGTGGCACAAGGTCAGAGCGCACCGGCCAAGGACACGCCTGACGACGCCAATGCCAGCGTCGAAAAAGCCACGACCGCCGAGAGTGAAGTCAGCGAAAGTGCAGCCCAACCCGAGGCTCCAGGCATCAATGACAAAGCCGATGCCGAGCGCATCTTTGCCCGTCTCGATGCCGCTGTGGCCTACGCCCAGCAGCACAACGCACGTAGCATCGTCCTGCTGGGCAATGGCAGTGGCGCCTACTGGGCCGCCCGCTATCTCAGCGAGCGGCAACCGGCACAGGTGCAGAAACTGGTGATAGTCGCAGCACAGACGCCCGCTCAAGCCGAACAAAGCCTGGACGCCCTGGCGCCTTCGCTGAAAGTCCCCACCGCGGACTTCTTCTACACCAACCAGCCCCAGGCGCGACGCGCTGCCGAGCAGCGTCTGCAAGCCAGCAAGCGGCTCAAGGACAACAATTATCGTCAGGTAGGATTGACCGCCATACCCGGCAACAGCGCGGCGGAGCAGGAGCAACTGTTCCGCCGCGTGCGTGGTTGGCTCAGCCCGGAAAAGGTCGACTAGAAACCGCGGCGCTGGCGGATGATCGCGTAGGCCTGGTGCAGCTCGCGGGTGCGCTCGGTGGCTTCGCGCACCTGCGATGGGCTGGCGCCACTGCCGACCAGCTTGTCCGGATGGTGGCGGCTGACCAGCCGCCGATACGCCTGCTTGATCTGGCCCGGCTCAGCGTGTGCCTCAACGCCGAGCATACGCAAAGCGTCCTGATAACCGAGGCTGGCGCTGGACAGGCCCGCCCGCTGAGGCTCATATTCCAGCGCCAGTGCCTGGACCTTGGGCGCCGACCACCCCAGCTGCTGCCCCCAATCAAGCAACAGCTCGCGCTCGTGCCGACCCGCCCGGCCATCGGCCCAGACCATGCGCAAACAAGCGCGCAACATGCCCTCGGCGGCATGGGGTTGTTGCTTCAAACGATGCAGGTAGACACCCAAGCGGTCCTTGCCACGCTTGCCGCGGTTGAACGCGGCAATCGCCCGGCGACGCGCAGGCTCGCTCATCTCCAGGCGCTGCATCTCCTGACGCGCCTGCTGAATATGCCCGTCGACCACCCGCCCGTCACTCTTGGCCAGACGCCCAAGCAGTACGAACAACACCTCATCGTCACGCAATACCGGACGCCCACCCAGGCGCTCACGGACATGGGCCCAACTGTGCAACTGCAAGCGGCGGTCCATCGCCTGACCCAGCAACGCCCCCAGCAATGCCCCTGGAATGCTGGCAATGGCGAAGCCGGCCCCGGCACCAATCACTGTGCTCGGCCACAACATGTCAACGGCGTCCTTTGATCAGTTGTTCGACTTCCGCCAGACGCTCCTGCGTACCGACATCCACCCAGCGGCCACCGAAATACTCGCCACTGACCTGACCCGATGCCATTGCCTGACGTAACAGCGGTGCCAGCTTGAAGGCACCGGCCGTACAGCCTTCGAACAAGGCCGGGTCGATGACGGCGATGCCGCTGTAGGTCAGGGTGGCTGCCCCGTCCTGACCATCACTGACCAACCCCTGCTGCAGGCAGAAATCGCCCTTGCCGTGATGGCCCGGGTTATCGACCAGCACCAGATGGGCAAGGCCTGCAGGCTTTTGCGGCAAACGGCGGAAGTCGTAATCGCTCCAGACATCACCGTTGACCAGCGCAAAGGGCTCATTACCGAGCAAAGGCAAGGCCTTGAAGATCCCACCTCCGGTCTCCAGCGGTTCGCCCTCCGGCGAGTAGCTGATGTTCAGGCCCCAACCGGCACCGTTACCCAGATGAGCTTCGATCTGTGCACCGAGCCAGGCATGGTTGATCACCACCTCCTTGAAACCTGCTGCCACCAGGGCGCGCAGGTGGTACTCGATCAGTGGCACGCCCGCCACCGGCAGCAGGGGCTTGGGCGTGTGCAGGGTCAGCGGACGCATCCGCTCACCCTTGCCCGCCGCGAGAATCATTGCCTTCATGGACGCGCTCCAGCCTCAGCCTGCAGACTCTCGATCAACTCATCCAGCTCGGCCAGTTCAGGGCGGCGGGCAATCACTTCATCTATATAGGCAAAGAAACGTGGTACGTCGGTCAGGTAGCGTGGCTTGCCATCACGGTGGCAGATCCGGGCGAAAATACCGATGACCTTGAGGTGCCGCTGCACACCCATCAGGTCGCTGGCGCGGTAGAAGTCCTGGAAATCGGCCTGCACCGGAATGCCCTTGGCCTGTGCCCGATCCCAGTAGCCCCTCAACCAGCCTTCGACCCGCGCTTGCGGCCAGCTCAGGAACGCATCTTTGAACAGGCAGGTGACGTCATAGGTGACCGGCCCGTAAACGGCATCCTGGAAATCCAGTACGCCAGGGTTCGGAACACTCTGCATCAGGTTGCGGGGCATATAGTCGCGGTGCACCAGCACCTTGGGTTGGGCCAGGGCGCTGTCGATCAGCAGCGTGCTGATGCGTTGCCAGGCGGCCAGTTGCTGGTCAGTGAAGCCCAGGCCCAGTTCACGCCCCACGTACCACTCGGGAAACAGCTCCAGCTCGCGGCGCAACAGGGCCACGTCATAGCTCGGCAACGGCGCGTCCATCGGCAATTGCTGGAAGGCCAGCAGCGCATCGATGGCGTCATTGAACAAGCCATCGGCATTGTCGGCATTGATCACATCGAGATAAGTCTGGGTACCCAGATCGCTGAGCAGGAGAAACCCACGCTCCAGATCCTGCGCATGAATCACCGGGACATTGACCTCGGCAGAGGCCAGCAAGTGAGCAATATCAACAAAAGGACGGCAGTTTTCCTGCGGCGGCGGTGCGTCCATGACAATAAAACTGTGGCCTTCGGCCTGCCAGCGGAAGTAGCGGCGAAAGCTCGCATCGCTGCTGGCAGCGGTCAGGCTGGCCGCTGGAACCGCACCCCAGCCCTGTTTATGGAACAGATCGGTCAGTTGTGCATCGAGCCAGACAGTGAGGTGTTGCAGGCGTACATCGTGATCAGGCATTACAAGGGTCTCCGACGGCCCTAGCCGTCAAGCGGGTCATGCTTTATTATCCAGCATCTTGTGCGACACGGCATGGTTCGTGTTGTGCTTGGTAGGTAGCTGTACCGTCAGGACCTAAGCCCTTGAAATATAGGACTTTAATCTGTGAAACAGCACAAGTATCAGGCCCTTTTCGGGCTCATGAGATCCGCTCTGCGGTCAGATGAATCCCCTTCGCGGGACATCGTAATCTGAAAAATCTACACTTCGGGTGGAATTTTCTCATGTCCTTCAAACAGTTCCGGTTCGCACCGGACTGCGAAGACAATCCATTGCCTAGTGGCGACTATCTCGCCTCAGGCGGACTGTCACCTCTATTTAATGGGTTGAGGCCTTTCCAACGTCGAGAGATGTCAGAGGTACTTGCTCACCAAAGCACAGAGCGAGAGCTCTGTTTACCATTGTCCAACCACCATCTTCGGTGGGAGCGGACCCGTTGTACGACCAACGGTAGCCTAGGAAGACATGCGTCACTGGCAACGGTGGGGTGTGAAGCTCTTCTAACAATGTAGCCCCCGTCTAGGGTGCGGTCCCTCGCGAGAGAAACCGTAGAGGCTCGGAGCAGCACCGGGTTAAGGCGCTAGGCTGATTGGTACGGGCAACATAAGTGAACTGCTGATAAACACCGTAAGGATAACCATGCCTAAGCTGCTCATGGGCATGAACCAAAAGGTACGAGGTCGGTTATCTCTGTGGGATGTGGGGATACGTCGTCATAAGAACCTCCGGTGGAAAGGCAGGCCCTAACCCAATCGTGTGGCAAGCAGGGAACGTGGTAAGCCCGTATCGCTGCCCCTCAGGGGCAGGTGAGCCGCAAGGCGAACTGTTGGCGGTGCGGGTATGGGATTGCAGAAAAAGCGAACGCCGGGTTGTAATGATCTGGATAGGGGTTGAAACATTACCCCACGGGAAACCGGGCAGACTTCTGCATGGTCTTTCGTCGCAAGACGTCTGAACAACCTCACTCAATCATGGCACCTACCCTCGTCGGGTAGACATGCAAAGGAGAGAACGGATGAATAGGTTTGCTCGTGAGTTCGTCACGGCCGCAAAACAAGCACCGGGTATCTACTTCGCCCCGCTCTTGGGTGCGATTAAGGGAATAAAGGAAGAGTGGCGGCGCCTTAGGCGCCAAGGCTAAGCCTTGCC
Source organism: Pseudomonas sp. (assembly GCA_050739855.1). GTDB lineage: Bacteria > Pseudomonadota > Gammaproteobacteria > Pseudomonadales > Pseudomonadaceae > Aquipseudomonas. The sequence continues at coordinate 6,865 of JBOICD010000002.1, read as the reverse complement.
CTGAACCGCTAAACCAAGACGGATAGCGACCTTCACCGGTCGTTGCCGATAATCCAATCCCGACGGGACCATCACTCCCGTCGGGAGTTGATGCGCCTCCGCTCGGGATCAACCTGAGAGGAAAGCAGCATGATAGTGCCTAGTCATAAGACCGGGTCTGCGTTTTCCGACGCCCCTCAACACTGGCACGACATCGATTGGTGTCGCGTACAAGGGAGCGTCCGAGGTATGCAGATTCGGATTGCGAAGGCTTGTAGAGAGGGCAAATGGCGCAAGGTTAAGTCCCTGCAAAGGATGCTCACTCGCTCCACCTCGGCCAGATACTTGGCCGTACGGAGAGTCACTGAAAACCAAGGCAAGCGCACGGCGGGAGTCGACCGCGTGCTTTGGGACACACCCGACGCTAAGTGGAAAGCGGCTAACGGGTTGAAGCAACGCGGGTACAGGCCACTCCCCCTCCGGCGAGTGTTCATACCTAAGAGCAATGGAAAGGAGCGCCCACTGGGTATTCCTACTATGACCGACAGAGCCATGCAGGCGCTTTATCTGCTAGCGCTGGCACCCGTCGCGGAGACTACCGGCGATCCTAACAGCTACGGCTTCAGGATCGAACGCTCCACGGCGGACGCAATGGGACAGTTGTTCGTCTGCTTATCCAAACGAGTTTCGGCTCAATGGGTATTGGAGGCGGACATCCACGGATGCTTCGACCACATCAATCACCACTGGCTGACCAATAATGTCCCAACGGACAGGACGGTTCTCCGGAAGTGGTTGAAAGCCGGGGTTGTCCACAAAGGACAACTTCAGGCTACGGAGGCTGGTACTCCACAAGGGGGGATCATCTCACCCACCTTGGCAAATATGGCGCTCGATGGATTGGAAACACAGCTCAGGCAACATCTGGGTGTCGCCCGATCCAAGAAGCTGAAAATTAATGTAGTGCGATATGCGGATGACTTTGTCATCACCGGTAACTCCCCGGAGGTTCTGGGAGCGGAAGTCAAACCCTGGGTAGAGCAGTTTCTAGCTACCCGTGGACTGCGACTATCAACGGAAAAAACGCACATCACCCACATCGATCAAGGCTTTGACTTCCTGGGCTGGAACTTCCGCAAATACAACGGGAAGCTCCTAATCAAACCGAGCAAGAAAAACGCGCAAGCGTTCTACCGCAAAGTGAAGGAAGCAATCGACAACCATAAATCGAGTAGGCAGGTGGACCTCATCCGCCTGCTAAACCCGATGCTTCGGGGCTGGGCGAATTACCACCAGCCCGTCGTAGCTAAACAGGCCTACAGCCGGATGGATTACAAAATCTTCCTTCGGCTCTGGCGTTGGGCAAAACGGCGACACCCAAACAAGTCGCTCCAATGGATACGGACAAGTTACTTCCGCTCCATCGGCGACCAAAGCTGGGTGTTCAGCGCGACAGACGTGGACGAAAACGGCGGCAAAAAGGAGATCGCTCTGTACTCGCTTGCGAGCACGCCGATCGAGCGGCACAAGAAGACGAGCGGGGAATTCAACCCTTTCGATCCCTCGATGGAAGAGATGGGCGAAAAACTGCGCACGGAACGGATGCTTAAAAAGCTGAAGTACCGCACACAGGTCATTAGCCTATTCAAAAGCCAGAAAGGACTGTGCATGCTCTGCAATCAGCCTCTAACCAAGGAAACTGGGTGGCATGACCATCACATCATTTACCGCTCACAAGGTGGTAGAGACTCCTTGGACAACCGGGTACTATTGCACCCTATTTGTCACCAGCGACTCCACTCACGTGGGCTGAAAGTGACCAAACCGGTCCCTTTGGGGGCTTTGTAAAGACTTGAGCCGTATGCGCTGAAAGGCGCACGTACGGTTCTTAGGGGGGGAGGGGTCAGCAATGACTCCTTCCTACCCGACTTTCAGACCATCGAGAGGCGTGCGGCCCCACACGCGGGCAGATGGCACGCAGGAAGCCCGGACTAATAAGATGGCATTGAAATCCCCCGCGTTTCGTAAAAAATTCCCGTTGCTGGTCACCGGCGGTCTGCTGGCGCTGCAACCTCTGGCCACCTCGTACGTGGTCGCCGCAGAGCAATTCGACTGCCAAGTGTCCGCTGCCGGAGGCTGGGACTGCAAGCCCAAAGCCAACGCTGCCGCGCTGCCGCCTCGTCCGGTGCATCCGGGTGCAGCTGTCAGCTCGACGGGTGAAGCCACCGCTGAGACCGGCGAAGCCGTCGAAGAAACCGGCAAGGGCCCGATGCTCGTTACCGAGAGCAAAGGCCGTGTGCTGAAATCCCGCAGTGCCGACTACAGCCACCTGGACTGGGTTCCGCGTGATCAGCTGACTCCTGCCCAGCTCGCCGAAACCGGGCCGTACTGTGCCGGCGCCTATATCGAGCCGACCCGTCCGGGCATGGATGACACCACGCCAAAGGATGAAGCCCCGACGTTCATCGGCGCCAAGGTTTCCCGCTACCAGCAGGAGCAGCAGATCGCCACCCTCGCCGGTGATGTGGTCATGCGCCAGGGCAGCATGCAGGTTGAAGCTGACGAGGCCAATCTGTACCAGGCCGAGAATCGTGGCGAACTCGCCGGCAACGTCAAGATCCGTGACAACGGTTCGCTGGTGGTTGGCGACCATGCCGACATTCAGCTCGACACCGGTGAAGCCAAGGTCGACAACGCCGAATACGTGATGCACAAATCGCGTATCCGCGGCAGCGCGCTGTACGCCAAGCGTGCCGAAAACGCCATCATCCGCCTCAAGGATGGTACCTACACCACCTGTGAGCCGGACAGCAACGCCTGGCAGCTCAAGGGCAACAACATCACCCTGAACCCGGCCACCGGTTTCGGTACCGCGACCAACGTCACCCTGCGGGTCAAGGATATTCCGGTGTTCTACACACCGTATATCTACTTCCCGATCGACGACCGTCGCCAGTCCGGTTTCCTGCCGCCATCGTTCAGTACCAGCAGTGACACCGGCTTCATGCTGGTCACGCCGTACTACTTCAACCTGGCGCCAAACTACGACGCCACCTTGTATCCACGCTACATGGCCAAGCGCGGCATGTTGATGGAAGGCGAGTTCCGCTACCTGACCAAGTCCAGCGAAGGTCAGTTCGGTGGTGCTTACCTGAATGACAAGAATGATGATCGCAAGGAACAGACCGACTACAAAGATCAGCGCTGGATGGTCAACTGGCAGCACAAGGGCGGCCTTGACGAGCGTCTGCTGACTGAAGTCGACTACACCGACATCAGCGATCCGTTCTACTTCCAGGACCTGGAGTCGGATCAGATTGGTGTCGAAAGCAAGGACTTCCTCAATCAGCAAGGTGCGTTGACCTGGCGCGGCGACAGCTACACTGCGCGCTTGAACGTGCAGTCCTATGAGCTGGCGACCATTTCGCAGATCACCCCGTACGACAAGCTGCCGCAAATCACCATCAACGGAATGCTGCCTTATCATCCGGGTGGTTTTGACCTCAGTTATGAGACTGAAGCGGTTCGATTCGATCGTGATCTGAAAAGCGGAACCGTGTTCGACGAAGACGGCAACATTGATACAAGCGTGCGTGCTGATGGTGGCCGTATCGACCAGAACGTCTTTGGCCTCGCTCGTGCGAACGGCACCCGCCTGCATGCCGCGCCAAAAATCAGCCTGCCTCTGACAGCGACCTATGGCTACCTGACGCCATCGCTCAAGTACACCACCACACATTACGAACTTGATCTGGACAGCCAGGGCAAACTGCAGGCTGCTACAGCACCGGAAGAGTTTGGCAAATTCGGCAGTTCGCAAAACCGTAACGTACCAATCTTCAGCGTCGACAGCGGCTTGTACTTTGATCGCAACACCCAGTGGTTTGGCAAGAACTATCGCCAGACACTGGAGCCGCGTCTGTACTACCTGTACGTCCCGAATGAAGACCAACAGGACATTCCGGTCTTCGACACCAGCGAAACGACGTTCAACTACGCCTCCCTGTTCCGCGACAACCGTTTCTCCGGCAACGACCGTATCGGTGACGAAAACAAGCTGTCGCTGGGCGTGACCAACCGCTGGATCGAAGAGAACGGCTTCGAACGTCAACGCCTGAGCGTCGGCCAGGCGCTGTACTTCAAGGACCGCAAGGTTCAATTGCCTGGCATCAAGTTCGAAGACCGCGCGGACGCACAGTCGGATGTTTCTCCCTATGCGCTGGAGTATGCCTACCGCTTCAACCGCGACTGGCGCTTCAACTCCGACTTCAACTGGGATCCGGACAGCCGCAGCACCCGCTCGGGCAGCGCGATGTTCCACTACCAGCCTGAAGACGACGTCAACAAGGTGGTCAACCTCGGTTACCGCTACCGTAACGACATGGTCATCTACAACAGCACCACTGGTCGCTGGCAGGTGGGCGGTGGTGACTACCTCACCCCAGGTGAACCGGGCTACGTCAAGGACTACTACAAGATCCAGCAACATGACTTCTCGGTCATGTGGCCGATCGTTCCACAATGGACCGCGATCGCGCGCTGGCAGCACGACTACAACCGCAACCGTACCCTGGAAGCCTTCGGTGGTTTCGAGTACGACAACTGCTGCTGGAAGCTGCGTCTGATCAACCGTTACTGGATTGACTACGACGATTTCAGCCAGGCAACTCCGCAAAACGAAAAAGGTGACCACGGCGTCTTCCTGCAGGTTGTGCTGAAAGGCCTCGGCGGCGTAGTGGGCAATAAGGTCGAGTCTTTCCTCGACAAAGGCATTCAAGGTTATCGTGAACGTGAAGACCAAGCTTACTGATTGTCTGCGCCCGCTGTTGCTGGGCGCTGTATTGCTGAGCGGCACGGCGCATGCCGCCGTGCAACCGCTGGATAGCGTTGTGGCCATCGTCGATAACGACGTGGTCATGAAGAGCCAGCTGGACCAGCGCGTGCGTGAAGTGCAGCAGACCATCGCCAAGCGTGGTGGCGCTGTACCGCCTGCTGGCGTGCTCGATCAACAGGTGCTTGAACGCCTGATCGTCGAAAACCTGCAATTGCAGATCGGCGACCGCTCCGGCATCCGCATCACCGACGAAGAGCTGAACCAGGCCATCGGCACCATCGCCCAGCGCAATGGCATGAATCTGGAGCAGTTCCGCGCGGCCCTGGCTCGCGACGGCCTGTCCTATGAGGATGCTCGCGAGCAAGTTCGTCGCGAGATGATCATCAGCCGTGTGCGTCAGCGTCGTGTGGCCGAGCGCATTCAGGTGTCGGAGCAGGAAGTGAAGAACTTCCTCGCCTCAGACATGGGCAAGATGCAGCTGTCGGAAGAGTTCCGCCTGGCCAACATCCTGATCCCGACTCCGGAACGCGCTGATTCGGCTACCATCCAGGCCGCAGCCAAGCAAGCGGAGCAGGTTTACCTGCAGCTCAAGCAGGGTGCCGACTTCGCCCAACTGGCCATCGCCCGTTCGGCAAGCGAAAGCGCGCTGGAAGGTGGTGAGATGGGCTGGCGTAAAGCGGCTCAGCTGCCACCTCCCTTCGACCGCATGCTCAGTTCGATGTCGGTGGGTGATGTCACCGAGCCCGTCCGCACCCCGGGCGGCTTCATCATCCTCAAACTGCAGGAAAAGCGTGGCGGCCAGACCATGGTGCGTGACGAAGTGCACGTTCGCCATATCCTGATCAAGCCTAGCGAGATCCGCAGCGAAGCGGCCACCAAAGCACTGGCAGAGAAACTCTACGAGCGCATCCAGAGCGGCGAAGATTTCGCCCAACTGGCGAAGAGCTACTCCGAAGACCCGGGTTCGGCCCTCAACGGCGGCGACCTGAACTGGATCGACCCGAATGCCCTGGTGCCCGAGTTCCGTGAAGAAATGGCCAGCGCCCAGCAGGGTCAGGTCACCAAACCGTTCAAAACCCAGTACGGCTGGCACGTCCTCGAAGTCATCGGCCGCCGCGCCACTGACAGCACCGAACAGGCCCGTGAACAACAAGCAATGAACGTACTGCGTAACCGCAAGTACGACGAAGAGCTGCAGACCTGGCTGCGTCAGATCCGTGACGAAGCCTACGTTGAAATCAAGCTTCCTGGCGCCGATCAGGCCTCCCAGTGAAACTTCAGCGCTTCGCCCTCACACCCGGCGAGCCGGCCGGCATAGGTCCCGACCTGTGCCTGCTGCTCGCCGCGCAAGCCCAGCCCTACCCTCTGATTGCCATCACCAGCCGTGACCTGCTCGCCGAGCGGGCCACGCAGCTGGGTGTGGCTGTCAATCTGCTCCCGGTCAGCCTCGACGCCCTTCCCGACCAGCCGGCTGCGGCGGGCAGCCTGTATGTCTGGGATACGCCGCTGCAGAACCCGGTTGTGGCTGGCCAGCTGGACAAGGCCAATGCCGCTTTCGTCCTGGAAACCCTGACCCGCGCAGGCCAAGGCTGCCTGGACGGGCATTTTGCCGGGATGATCACCGCACCCGTGCACAAGGGTGTGATCAACGAGAGCGGTATCGCCTTTTCCGGCCACACCGAATTCCTCGCCGACCTGACCGGCACCGCGCAGGTGGTGATGATGCTGGCCACTCGCGGCTTGCGTGTGGCCCTGGTGACCACTCACCTGCCCCTGCGCGATGTAGCCGACGCCATCACCCCGGAACGCCTGGAACGCGTCACGCGAATCCTGCATGCCGACCTGCAACAGAAGTTCGGCATCGCCAACCCGCGCATCCTGGTCTGTGGCCTGAACCCGCACGCCGGTGAAGGTGGCCACCTTGGCCATGAAGAAATCGACACTATCGAACCCACATTGGCGCACCTGCGCAGCGAAGGTATGGACCTGCGCGGCCCGTTGCCCGCCGATACCCTGTTTACCCCCAAATATCTGGAGCACTGCGACGCAGTG
>JBOICD010000001.1:0-30370 GCA_050739855.1 Pseudomonas sp. | reverse complement strand
AGATAGCCGTAGATATAGATCGTTAGCAGGATCGAAGGGGTGAATTGTCGCTACAGCGGTAGCCGGCTGACGCTCTGATCTGGGTGCCTGTCATCGAGCTCAGACAGCGGTAGCCATTCCACTTCCGAGGGCTGGCAAAAAACACGGCGCAACTGACAACGTTGTTCGCGCTGTCGAACCTGTGGATGACGCGAAAACGGCTGATGGGTTTGGGTGAGGTGCGCGCATATAAAGGAGGAAACCGGACGCAAACGTCCGGTCAAGCGGCGGGGCGCAACGTATAGCCGTTGAAAATTGGCGACATCGGGGGGCGATTGGCCGCCTGGCCGAAGTTGCTCGGCGTTTCCCTAAACAGTGCAAGCGCGAGTAGTAGCCTTTATCAACCCGATTTCGCCTCTGCTTCGATGGCGAGCCCGCGGAATAATTCGCTGAGTTTACTGTCGATCTTTGCAAGCTCCAAGAAGCTGATATTCAGCACCCCCTCCTGGTTTTGCAGTGCGGCTTCACGTTCTGCCAGCGCCGCCTCACGTTGCATAAGTTGCAAGTCCAACTTCGATAAACGCAGACGCTTTGCTTCCAGCGCATCTTTTTTCTCGTTCAGGCGTGCCACCGCCGCCCTGAAATTACGTTCGAACTTCTTCAGGTTATCGAGTTGCTTCTGTTCGATTGCACTGATGTTGCTTGCAGTTGTTGTAAGTGCCTGGGTATCCACCGGTGTATTGTTGGGCTGTACTGTTCGATGGTGATCACCAAAACTGAAATTCAGCCGTAGTGTCGGGTCGGTGCTTATGGTCGAGAGCTTGCTCATTAGCGTCTGAGGTGCTTGATCCTGCTTCTCGTGCTGACTCCGGGGCGCGGCGTCTGGCTGCTCATCGGCAACTTCAACAGCAAGCGGAGCGGCTGCACTGGCCAAGTCGGTCGCGTGGTGTGCGTTGTGTTCAGCGCCGGCGGCATGGCTCAGCAACTTGATCACCCACTGCGGGTTGACCTGGAGTTGATGGTGCGTTTCCAAACGCGCCGGCAGTACCTCAAGGTCACCCAGATCAATCAGGCGGTAAGGGGCGTCGGCCGTTGCGGCACGGTCGCTGATGGCATCATCAAAAATACATTTCAGCGCTCGGGTGGCAATCGTGAAGTCATCAGCGTTCGCGGAAGTCATTTGCACACAGGACTGCTCGACTACAAAGGCGGCCAGATAGACCCTGGTCAGTTGATCACCCGTTTTCTCGTTGAGGCTGTGTGCCAGAAATGACCGGCCGATGGCCTTGACGTGAAACGCACAGACCAGTGCGGCATTCAGTGCTTCGTCGTCGCGGTTGCTGAGCGTGATAGTTCGAAGATTCATAAACCTGTTAACTCCCGGGTCCTGTTGGCAGTGAGGCCAATGGTACTCAGGTGCCCTCTCTAGGTTTTGTAGGATTAAGTGCAAGATCAGCAGGATTAGTCCTCGCCCGTAAAGGACCAGTCTGAATCGCTGCCTGCATCATTTTATCGTGGGAAAGAGGGGCTTATGGTGTGTCGCGAGCAGGGCGCCAGCGTGCCCTGTCGTGATGTTCCCAACCGAATCTGGACTCCATGATTGAACTCAGAAATTTGACCAAACGCTTCGCTGCCAGAACCGCCGTGGATGGCTTGTCCTTTCGCGCCTCGGCGGGTGAGGTGTTGGGTGTGTTAGGGCCCAATGGGGCGGGCAAGTCCACCTCGATGCGCATGCTTTGCGGTACCTTGATGCCTAGCGCCGGCACGGCCTCGGTGCATGGCTTTGATATCCGCCGACAAACCCGTCAGGCCCAGCGGTTGATCGGCTACGTGCCTGAAGGGACGTCTTGCCACGTTGAGATGAGCGTTCAAGGCTTTCTCGGCTATATCGCCGTCCTGCGTGGCTATCGCGGCGCTGGCAAGCGCCAGAGGATCGGCGCCATGCTTGAGCTGTTCGACCTTGAAGCGGTGCGCAAGCAGACGATCGCCACCTTGTCCAAGGGCTACCGGCGGCGGGTGGACCTGGCCCAGGCTCTGCTCCATGACCCACAGGTACTGGTGCTGGACGAGCCGACTGACGGCCTTGATCCGGCGCAGAAGCACCATGTCCGTGAACTGATCAAGTATTGGGCACGGCACAAGACGGTGCTGATCTCCACGCACCTGCTCGAAGAGGTCACGGCGATGTGCAGCCGGGTGGTGATGATCGACCAGGGCCAGTTACTGGCCGACAGCACGCCCAGTGAGCTGGAAAGCCGTTCGCGCTATCACCAGGCGGTGACCTTGACGGGCGTGCAGCCGCTGGACCTGCTGGCGCTGGCGGTCCTGCCGGGGGTGGCCGGTATCGAGCAAGGCGGTGAGCGACACAGCGTGACGGTGCTGGCCCGGCCCGGTGCGGTCATTCTCCCCGCCATCGAGCACTTGATCGCCACTGCCGGCTGGCAGGTCAGCCAGCGGGTGGTCGAGCGTGGTCGCCTGGATGAAGTCTTTCGCCGACTGATTCAGGAGCGTCGGGCATGAGGGCATTGCCAGCAATCATCAAACGCGAATTCTGCAGTTACTTCGAGACGCCCGTTGCCTATGTGTTCATCATCGCCTTCTTGCTGCTGTGTGGTTTCTGCACCTTCTACCCCGGCGCGCTTTTCGAGCGCAATCAGGCTGATCTCGCGCCGTTCTTCCGTTACCAGCCCTGGCTCTACCTGGTGCTGATGCCGGCGCTCGGCATGCGCCTGTGGGCGGATGAGCTCAAGTCGGGGTCGATCGAACTGTTGCTGAGCCTGCCGGTCAGCGGCTTCGAGTTCGCCCTGGGCAAGTTCCTCGCCGCCTGGCTGGTGGCTTGTGTTGCGCTGCTGCTGACCTTTCCCGTGGTGCTGACGGTCAACTACCTGGGCCAGCCGGACAACGGCGTGATCCTCTGTGGCTATCTGGGCAGCCTGCTGCTGGCCGGGTGTTTCTTGAGCATCAGTGCCTGCATCTCGGCGCTGACCCGCCATCAAAGCATTGCCTTCGTGCTTGCCGCGTTGCTGTGCCTGCTGTTCATTGCCACCGGCGCTGCGCCGGTACAGGACGTGTTCCGGCCGTGGCTGGCAACGGGGTGGCTGGACAGCATCGCAACGCTGAGCGCGCTTGCGCGTTATGAGGCCATCAGCCAGGGCGTGGTACAGGTCCAGGACCTGCTGTATTTCGCCAGCCAGATTGTCCTGTGGTGGCTCGCGAGCGCATTGCTCATCGAATTGAAGCGGGCCGGGTGACGTGATGCGCAAAGGCCCCGTAATACTTTGCCTGGCAGGCCTGGCGCTACTGCTGCCAGGGATCAATCTGGGTGTGGCTCCGCATCTGCAAGAGGCACGCTGGGATTTGACCGAGGACCAGCTCTACAGTGTCAGCCTGGCAACGCTGAAGATCATCGAGACCCTGCCGGAGCCGGTGCAGCTGACGCTGTTCTTTTCCAGCGAGCAGTCCAGCGCACTGGTGCTGTTGCATAGCTACACCCGGCGGGTCGAGGCGCTGCTCAGGGAGTATGAGCGGCGATCCTTGGGCAAGGTGAAGTTTACAATTGTCGATCCCGCGCCCTTTTCCAGTGAGGAAGATCAGGCCCGTACCTACGGCTTGCAAGCGCTGCCAATAGGGACGGCCGAGGCACCGGTGTATTTCGGCCTGGTGGCTGCCAGCAAGGCGGATCACTGGCAAAGCATCCCGCTGCTTTCCCTGGATGAGCAGAATTTCCTGGAATACGACATCAGTCGCCTGCTGCAAACGCTGAGCGCCGAGCACAAGCCTGCGCTGGGGTTGATCTCGACTCTGCCACTAACCGGCGGTTTCGATCTGCAGGCGCGCCGCGAGCGGGCCCCTTGGGTGATGGTGGATGAAATCGCCAAGGCCTTCGAGGTGCAGGCACTGTCTAGCGAGGTGCAGCGAATACCGGATGAGGTGAAGGTGCTGATGCTGGTTCATCCCAAGCGCCTGGCGCGCGACACCCTGCTGGCCATCGACCAGTTCGTGCTGCGTGGCGGGCGTCTGCTGGTGTTTGTCGACCCGTACAGCGAGCAGGACCCGGGCGAGCTGTATTTCGGTATCCCCAGCAAGGACAAGGCCTCCACCTTGGCGCCCTTGTTCAACGCCTGGGGGCTGCGCCTGCGTGCCGGTGCCGTGGTCGCTGACGGTGAGTACGGGCAATACGTCAATTTGCCAGGGCAGGAAAAGCCCGTCTGGCAACCGACAGCGCTGACGTTGCAGGCCGAAGCGGTGAACCAACAGGATGTGGTCACTGCGGGCCTGACCGGTATCAACCTGACCACCGTCGGCGCCCTTGAGCCGCTAGAGGGCGCGCGCACGCGGTTTACCCCGTTGCTGCGCAGCTCGGCCAATGCCACCTCGCTGCCGACCTCGCGCCTGGATCACTTGCCGGACCCGGCTGAGCTGGCACGGACCCTGGAGAGCAGCGGCGAGCGCTTCACCTTCGCCGCGCGCATCGAGGGACCGGCGCGTTCGGCTTATGTGAAGGCCGGACAGGCAACGCCTGGCGAGCTGAGCGAGGCCGCCAGCATTCAGGTGATCGCCGTGGCCGATACGGACTTGCTTGGTGACGGCGCCTGGGTCGAGCGGCAACAGCGTCATGGTCAGGTGGTGGCGATGCCGTGGGCCGACAACGGCCACTTTGTTCTCAACGCCCTGGACAACCTCAGCGGCTCCGATGAGCTGATCAGCTTGCGCTCAAGAGGCCGCTACACCCGGACCTTCACTGTCATCGAACACCTGCAGCGTCAGGCGCGCTTGCGCTTGAACAAAATGAACGCCGCCTTGCAACAGCGCCTGGAGGCCACCGATCAGCAACTGGCCGCGCTGCAGCGCGACAACGCCAAGAACGACGAGCTGTCCGAGCAGCAGCAACAGGCCGTGGCGAATTTTACCCGCGAGAAGCAAGCCATCGGCGTGCAGATGCGCCAGACCGCCAGGGCACTCAACCTGGAAGTCGAAGAGCTGGGCTGGATGATCAAGGCGCTGAATATTGCCGCGCTGCCGCTGTTGCTCAGCCTGATCGTCTTGTGTCGTTGGGCCTGGTCGGTACTCACCCGCCAGGCCGTGGCGACGCGTTGAGCCACGGATTTGAATGATGAGCTGCTGTTCAAAACGCGACGTGCCGGATAGGCGTCGGCGGTATAACGAAAGGGAAGGCATGTAATGAAAATTGTATTAGACGAAGTGTATCGGCCGCTGATCAATGGTGAGTTTGAAACTACCGCGCGCTCGTTCGCGGCCATCGACCCCGCCAGCGGAAAGACCTTGAGCGCCATCTACTTCTGTGATCAGCATGATGTACACCGTGCCGTCGTCGCTGCGCAAAAGGCCTTTCCCGCCTGGCAAGCGCTGGGGCAGCAAGCGCGGGCCAGGCTCATCCTGGAACTGGCGGATGCCGTCGAAGCGGACAGCGAGCGCCTGGCCCGAATCGACGCCCTTGACGTCGGCCGTTGCATCGGCGAGGTGCGCCGGGATTACCAGACGGCCGTCCGTCACTACCGCTATTTCGCCAGCGTCATCATGGCCCACGAGGATATCGGCAGGGACATCGACGGTGGCTACTACATCGGCAGGCGCGAGCCGCTGGGGGTTTGCGGCCAGATCATCCCCTGGAATGCCCCGGCGATCATGGCCGCGTTCAAGCTCGCGCCAGCGCTGGTCGCAGGGAACACGGTGGTCCTCAAACCCGATGAAAACGCCTCGTTGTCGACCCTGGCGCTGGGCCAGCACATCAACCGCATTTTCCCGGCCGGTGTCGTCAATATCGTCACCGGTTCAGGTGAGGTGGTGGGGGCGGCGCTGAGTGCGCATCCGCAGGTCAGAAAGCTGTCGTTCACCGGCAGCACCGAGGTGGGCCGAATCGTCGCCGGTGTCGCTGCGCAACGCCTGGTCCCGGCGACGCTGGAGTTGGGTGGCAAGAGTGCCAACATCGTCTTCGCCGATATCGAAGATATCGAAGCTGTGGTCGACAACGCGACCTTCGCGGCGATTCACAATAACGGCCAGTCGTGCCTGGCAGGTACGCGTTTGTTCGTTCACCGCGACATCTTCGAGTCGTTCAAGGAAAAACTGGTCGCGTCGTTCCGTCGAGTCACGGTCGGCTCGCCGCAAGAGGAGTCTTCCCGCGTCAGTTGCCTGGTGTCGGCGGAACAGGGTGAGCGGGTCTTGCGCCACATCGTCAGCGGGTTGGAGGAGGGCGCCACCTTGCTGGTTGGGGGAGGGCGGGCAACAGTGGCCGGTTGCGAGCATGGCTATTTCATTGAGCCGACGATCTTTCTTGCGCGCAACCACATGCGCATTTGCCAGGAGGAGATTTTCGGCCCGGTGCTGTCGTTGATCGAATGGAGCGACTACGACGAGATGATCGCCCAGGCCAATGACAGCGAGTACGGCCTGGCGGCGGGCATCTACACCAGCAGCCTCAAGGCTGCAATGCAGACGGCGAGCAAACTGCAGGCAGGCTCGGTGTGGATCAATCGCTATTCGAACATCAGCGACGGCACGGCCTTCGGCGGCTACAAGAACAGCGGCATAGGTCGCGAATTCTGTCGCGACACCCTCAATGCCTACACCCAACTGAAAAGCATCACGGTGCAGGCCGAAGTACCCGCCCCTTGGTTCAGTCCACGCTAAGCGTTCAGCGCGCGAGCGAACGCCTGCTGCCATTAAGGGGGCGGGCGTTTTTTTTCGCGGTATTGCAAGCCCGTGTAGGACTAATCCTACATGCGTCGGGGATTTCTCTGTTTGGGTGGCTGGAAACGGCAGATGTTGCCGGTTGGCGCCGCAAGGGAGAATTACCCCACTCTTTTACAGAAGAGTTTTTCTGGCAATCAAACGCATAACTATAGGGAAGCATATGTCCGTATATCTGAAGAACGTTCTGGCTGCGTCGCTAGTTGGCCTGTTGGCCAACGCGGCCATGGCCGCTGACGGTACCATCAACTTTACCGGCGAAATCATTGCCGCCTCCTGCAGCGCAACCGCGGGTGCGGGTACTACCGTCGGTGGCGAAAAGGGCAATCAGAATATTGATGTCAGCCTGGGCAAGGTCAGTATGGATTCGTTGACCGGCACTGCCGGTGGCAACATCGTTGCCGGTTCTGCTATCAACGTGAACCTCGATTGCGGCAGCACGGCGGCAGGCCTCAGCACTGTTCGTGTTCAATTCGACCCGATGTCGGGCTCCGGTGTGGACCCGAAAAACAATAAGCTGCTGAAAACCACCGGTACTGCAAAAGGTGTCGGTATTGGTATCTACAACGCCAATAACGTGCCGATCAACCTGGCCGCGAACGAATTCGTCGATGCGCCGATGATCAAGACCGGCGAGGCTGAAACTGCCAAGTACACCGCAAACCTCAATATGCGTGCAGGTTATGTTGCCAACGGCGACACCATGGCGCCAGGCACTGCAAATGGCACCCTGCCGTTTACCCTGACCTACCAGTAAGCGCTCTACACAGAGAGGCATTTCGATGCCTCTCTACTCACTCTTCAAACAGGCACTTCGACAATGATCCTGAAATCCAGATATCTGCTGGCGGGCCTCGCTTTGCTCTTTGCCACGGTTGCCAATGCCGGTATTACCCTTGGCGGTACGCGATTGGTTTACCCGGAAAAGAGCAAGGAAGTTTCCATCCTGGTCAAGAACGATGGCGCCAGGGACATCATGATTCAGTCCTGGCTAGACCCGGAGAGCGGTAATAAAGACGAGGAGGTACCTTTTGCCCTGACGCCTGCGTTAAGTCGTCTGGCAGGCAACAAGCAGCAGACCTTGCGGGTGTTTTACTTCGGTGAAGGGTTGGCAACCGACAAAGAATCGGTGTTTTGGCTGAGTGTCCAGGAGATTCCGCAAAAAGCGGCTGGGGACAATACGCTGCAAATAGCACTGCGGCAGCGGATCAAAGTGTTTTATCGCCCGGCCAAGCTTGCCGGCAGCCCTGAGGACGCGGTCAAAACATTGAAATGGCGCACGCTGGTTGAACAAGGCCAACGCTATCTGCAGGTAACCAATGATTCTCCTTATTTTGTTTCTTTTGGCGAGACGAAAGTTGTCATCGCCGGGAAAACCTACCCACTGGCCAGTGAAATGCTGTCGCCAAACAGCACGCGCAAGTTTCTCGCGCGTGGTGCGCCGGTGTCGGCAGCGCCAGGTGTGATGACGGTCGAGTTTTTCAATATCAATGATTACGGTGCGCCTATCAATAACAAGGTGTCGATCTCGGGCTGAACGTGAACTGGCTTCATGTTATTGCCGCTAGCAATTAAACGTGGTTGCCAGAGTTTTGGAAGGAGCAGGGGCGTTCGCATGGTGGGGAGAAAGGATAGTCTGAAGATTGTTGGCTACATCAGTGGGTCCTGTGCCGCTGCCTTTGGCGTAATGTTCCCTCAGGCCGCTTTTTCGCTGGAGTTCAATGAAGCCTTCTTGAACAAGCAAGGTGCTGCGGTCGAGTTGAAGTATTTCGAGCAGGGCAACAGCATTCCGCCGGGTACTTATAATGTCGACATTTATCTCAACCAGGTGTTGATGAGTCGCCAGCAAGTGGAGTTCAGCGCTGAAGGCGACTCGGCTGGCGTGCATCCGAAACTTTATCTGGGTGTATTGAAGGCGATGGGCGTCAATATCGCCAGGCTCAAGCAGGAGCAGCTGATCGCTGCCGACAGCGATGACCAGACTGTAATCGACCTGCCTGCCAGTCTTCCCGATGCCTCGGTCGAATTCGATGTCAATGCCCTGGCGTTGCAGCTCAGCGTGCCTCAGGCCTACGTTCAGCGTACCAGCCGTGGCTACGTTGACCCGTCGCTGTGGGATCAGGGCATCACTGCTTTCTATACCAACTATCAGGCCAACTTCAGCCGCAATATCAGCCAGGGCTACCGTAGCGATTACCGCTATGTGGGCCTGCGCAGCGGGCTCAATATCGGCGCCTGGCGCTTGCGTAACGAGTCGTCGATCTCCGGGACCAGCGGCAGCGGCAACAAGTTCACCAGCAACCGCAGCTACATCGAGCGCGACATCACCCGCCTCAAGGGCCGCCTGGCGGCGGGCGAGCTGTACACCCAGGGTGACATTTTCGATAGCGTGCGTTTTCGTGGGGCGCAACTGAGTTCCGACCTGGCTATGTTGCCAGACGACGAAGTGGGCTACGCGCCGGTCGTGCGCGGCATCGCCGAAAGCAACGCGACGGTTGAGGTCAGCCAGAACGGCTATGTCATCTACTCGACCAGCGTCTCGCCAGGTGCTTTCGAGATCAACGATATCTATCCCGGCGGTTCCAACGGTGACTTGAAGGTCAAGATCATCGAAGCGGACGGCCGCGAGCGGGAGTTCTCCCAGGCCTACTCCTACCTGCCGGTCATGACCCGCCGTGGCAGCATGCGCTATAGCCTGGCGGCCGGTGAGTACAGCAACGAAGGCAAGGTGTCGCCAGCCTTCACCCAGGGCACCCTGGTGTACGGCATGAGCGATAACTTCACCGGTTATGGCGGGGTGCTCGGCGCCAGTGGCTACAAGGCGCTCAACCTCGGCCTGGGCATCAACTCGCGCTGGGGTGGCCTGTCGTTTGACGTCACGCAGAGTGACTCGCAAGCGAAAAACGGCAGTAACGCGCGTGGCCAGAGTGCTCGCTTTCTTTACTCCAAGACCCTCAATTCGACCGACACCACCTTCACCATGGTCGGTTATCGCTACTCGACCGAGGGTTATCGAACCTTCAGTCAGCACGTGGACGAGCAGGATGTGCTTGCCGGCCCTGGCTATGGTCGCCAGAAGAGCCGGTTCGACATGAACGTCAACCAGTCGTTGGCGGGCCGCGGATCGCTGTTCCTGAGCCTGGGCGAAACCAGCTACTGGAACCGCCAGGGCAATACCCGACGCTGGCAATTCGGTTACAACGGCAGCTATCGCGATGCCAGTTACAGCTTTGCAGTAGCGCATACCGAAGGGCAGGGTATGAGCCAAAAGGCTGAGAATCAACTGACGGCCTCGATCAGCATCCCGTTTGGTGGCGGTAGCCGTTCGCACCGGGCCTATTCCAGCGTCACCTCTTCGAGCACCGGCGACGCGTCCATTCAAAGCGGCGTGTCGGGCAGCCTGGATGAGCAGAACAACCTCGGTTACTCGGTCCAGGCTGGGCACAGCAAGCGAGGCGGAACCTCCGCTGACGCCGGTCTGAACTGGGACACGCCGATCGCCAAGGTGAGCGGCAACTACGGGCAAGGGCAGAGCAGCAAGCACATGGACCTCGGCGCCTCGGGCTCGATTGTTGTCCATGGCGACGGCGTGACCTTGGGGCAGCCGGTGGGTGAGACCTTCGCCTTGGTCGAGGTGCCGGGCATGAAGGGCGTCGGGGTCGACTCGTCGTCATCGGTGCGTACCGATAAACGCGGGTTTGCCGTTGTGCCTTATACCCAGCCTTATCGCTACAACTGGATCAACCTGGATTCCAGCACACTGGGCAGCAATCGGGAGATCGAGGAAAGCTCACAGCGAGTCGTACCTACACGTGGTGCTATCAGTAAAAGCAGTTTCAATGTCGCCTCGGGCCGCCGCCTGCAACTGGCAGTGAAAACCGAAAAGGGCCAGAGCATTCCGTTTGGGGCCCAGGCGTTCGACCAGCACGGTACGCCAATAGGCGTTGTCGACAACCGCTCCCGGTTGCTTATTTTTTCCAGTGACGACAAGGGCAGTGTCGATATCCGTTGGAGCAAAGATGCCTGCCGGATCCACTATGACTTGCCGTCCGCGGTAAAAGAAATGGTATACGAGCAGTTTGATGCGCGTTGTGAAAAAGCCTGAAATGCCTGATTGTAGATGTTAAGTTGTGAGGTTTTGTTTTTGCCTGAAGTTGCTGTCAGGTACTTCTCTGTTTTGCTGTTATCGAATGGTTATCTTGCTATGGTTAGTATTAAAGGGTGTTTTATTTCATGCGCTGTACTTAAGCGCCTTCAATTATCTGCGCTATTGATGCTGATTTTCACGTATTCCTCTTTGGGCTTTGCTGCTTGTGAAAAAGGCACGGCGTACATAACGCCAACGGCTAGTCAATTTCGAGGTGCCGTGAGTGCGGCCGATAGAGGAGGAATGCTATCAAGTGTGTGGCATGAATCGACGCGGCCGATTTCTTGTGAACCTGCTGGGGGTGTCTCTGGTTATAGAATTACCTGGTCAATCGATTCTCCTGTCGGTAAAACGACATTTGACGGTGAAACATATGATTTATGGCCTACCAGGCATTCAGATGTATTTATGATGATATCGGTCGCCGGGCCAGATGGGGATTTTCATCCTCTTCAAAGATCGAGCTGGATAGCTTTGCCGTCCACCGGCCATGGCAGTGTGCAACAATCCATCAAGTTTCGCGTTAGGTATTTATCCCTCTACTCGAGCATGGCGGCTGGACTTAGAGTCTTTGATCAATCTTTTGTATTGGGAGCTACTTTAAACAATTGCTACAGCGGCATTTGTTCACCTTATTGGACTGCTGGGAGTCTTTACGTCAAGCCATTTTCATTCAACGTAAATGGGCTTTCATGCACGCTTGACGCACCGCCGCAGGTTAAATTGAATTCGGTCAATCTGGCGCTTCTTTCAAGCCAGGGCGCTACAGCCGATGGGGCATCTTTTCAGTTGGGCGTCTCCTGCAATAAGACATATCTTGGCTACCGCGTACTTTACAGCATGGTTGATGTGTATGATCCCGCCAATATGTCCAGTAACTTGGCGCTGGCTAAACTTCCGGATCAGGCCTCAGGTGTGGCGCTGCAAGTGGTCGATGATGGGCATCCGCTAAGCCTTGGGTTGAATGACAACCCCAGCCTAATGGGCACGATGGCGGCTGCGGGTGGAACGCTGAAGAAGATGCTGAGTGTGCGCTATATCCGTACTGGCGCCGTTGTCACGCCGGGAAAAGTGAATGCGGGCGTTAGCGTCACCCTATCTTATGAGTGAGTCTCTTGAAGTCTGCATTGCTGGGGCTGTATAGGTCGAGCAGCGTCAATGTGCTCTACTGTCACGGCTACAGGTTCTATTTAGACAATAACGGAACACAACAACGGAGCTGAGATGGGCAATATAGTCATCGTCGACGATCATCCGCTGATGCGCATGGCCGTGCGACATATGTTGGAGGGCGAAGGACACGTCATCATGGCCGAGGTCGACAATGGTGTCGAAGCGGTGGAGGTGATTCGCAAGCTGCTCCCGGATTTGATTGTCCTCGACCTGAGCATTCCGAAAATGGATGGCCTGGCGGTGATCGCGCACCTGAAGGCGATTGGTATCAGCACCAAGGTGTTGATCCTGACGTCCGGCGATGCGCACAACTTCGCCATGCGCGCGTTGCAGGCGGGCGCCGCGGGTTTCGTCAGCAAGGATGACAGCCTGGATGATCTGGTCATTGCGGTGAAGGCCATTCTGGCCGGTTCCAGCTACTTTCCCGCCGACACCATCCACCGGCTGCGTGACAACAACAGTGCGGGCAACCAGGAAGGCGTGCTGCTGGCGCAGTTGTCGGACCGTGAGATCACCGTGCTGAAAATGCTGGCGCGTGGCCTGAGCAACCTGGATATCGCCGAGAAGTTGTTGATCAGCCACAAAACCGTCAGTACCTACAAGGTGCGCTTGCAGCGCAAGCTGAGCGTGGCCAACCTGATCGCCCTGGTCGAGTTGGCTAAGCGCAACAATTTAAGCTGAAAGTACCGTGGATGGACTGAAGGGCCAGCCCTCAGTCCATTGCGTGTCACTGGCCGAAGCTGTCGCTGATCCGCAGCAGTTCGTCCTCGACCATCCCCGCCAGTTCCAATAGTCCTTCGCTCCCCCCCTTTTGCGCTTCCGTGTGCTTGCACAGGTCACTCAGGTAGGTGTTGCGCATCAGCGCCGCGCTGCCGCGTATGCGATGGAACAGTTTGCCAAGCCCACCAGCATCGGGCCTGTCCATCAAGGCCCGCAGCTCGGCGAGGTCCTGACGGGTGCTGCTGAGCAGCGCTTCGCGCAATTTCTGCAGCGCCGCAGGATTACTGACACCGATATCGATGAAGGGCGGTTGGCTGGCGGCCTGCGGCAGTGGTGAGCGCATGCCTTGCGCGGTGATCGGTCAGCAGGGCGCTCAGGCAGTCCTGCAGCACATCGATCCCCGCCGGCTTTATCAGGCACTCACGCATGCCGGCCTTGATGCAGCGCTCGACTTCTTCCTGCTGGGCATCGGCGGTCAGGCCGATAATCAGCAACGGCGCCGCGTCACGCTGGCGTTCTTCCTGGCGTATGGCCAGGGTCAGGCCAACGCCGTCCATCAGCGGCATGTGGTAGTCGGTAATCAAGCAGTCGAAATCGTGCTGGCGCCACTGCTCCAGGGCTTCGAGGCCGTTGCTGGCTTCGACCACGTCGTAACCGAGAAACTCCAGCTGCGCGCGCAGCATCTGCCGGTTCGGGCTGTTGTCATCGGCGACCAGAACCCGTGAACCCAGGGGCGTGCTGGTAGCAGGGCGGGGTGGCGGGAGTACATCGCGTATTGGCACCGGATCGAGCAACTTCAGCGTCAGCGTGACATTCACCGTGGTGCCACGGCCCAGGGTGCTGAGCATTTCCAGGCGTCCGCCCATCATTTCACACAGCGAGCGCGAGACCACCAGCCCCAAGCCACTGCCGCCCTGGGCGTTGAGGGTGGCGTGGGCGACCTGGGCGAAGGGGCGAAACAGCAGGCCCAGGTCTTCAGCGGAAATGCCCATGCCGGTGTCTGTCACCTGCAGGTGGACCGCCATCAGGTGCGGGCCTTCAGCGCTGGTGCTGACACGAATGGCGATGCTGCCCTGGTGGGTGAACTTGATGGCATTGCTGACCAGGTTCGACAACACCTGTTTGAAACGCAGTGGGTCGATCAGCACTTCGCGGCTGGCCCCGGCATCGATCTCAAGGATCAACTGCAGGTTTTTCTGCCGTGCCAGGCCGTCGAACACCCGCGCCACCGGTTCGACCATTTCCTTCAGGGTGCAGCGGCGCAGCGAGAGACTCAGGTGCCCCGACTCGATGCGGACGATGTCTAGGGTATTGCCCAGCAACTCCAGCAGGTTCTTCGCCGAGGTGTAGGCCAGGTCAATGTGGTAGCGATCCAGTATCCCGTGGTCAGCCCTTTTCAGCGCCAGTTCCAGGGTGCCGATCACGGCGCTCATGGGGGTTCTGATTTCGTGGCTCATGGTCGCCAGGAACCGGGTCTTGGCCCGGCTGGCTTCGTCGGCTTGCTCCTTGGCCCGTTGCAGGTCATGGATCAGTCGATGATGCTCGGTGACGTCCTGCCAGCCGCAGATCACGCCCTTGATCCGGCCGGAGGAGTCACGAAACGGTTGAATCCAGTGATCGATGATCCGGTTGCTGTCGGCGATGACCACCTCGTAACGTTGTTCGATGGCGAGCCCGGTTTCCATGGCGCGCAGGTAGCTGTTGTGCAGAGCCTGGGCGACCTCGAAGTGCTCGATCGGCATTTGCAGCGCGGTCTTGCCCAGGATGTCGCTCTGGGCCAGGTTCATCACCTGCTCGTAACTGCTGCTGCAGGACAGCAGCCGCCCTTGCTCGTCACGGACATAGACGGGTATCGGCATCGCATTGTTGAGGGTCTGGAGAAACTCCAGCTGATCGTTCAGTGCCTTTTCCGCTGCCTGGCGCCGTTGGATCTGCCGGCGTAGCTGGAAGATGCGCACGACCGAGACAAGCAGCACCAGCAGCGCGAAGCAGACGATCTCCATGATGACCTGGCGGTAGTCCCGCCAGGTCTGGCCGCTCATGGCGGCATTGGCGCGCCAGCGTGCGGTGATGGTATTCAACTCATCGGGCGCGACGCTGAGCAGGGCCCTGTCCATGATCGCGTGCAGCTCAAGGTCGCCCCGACGCATGGCGAAGCTGGCGGTCGCCATTTCGCCATCCAGGATCCCGGAAATACGCAGCTCTTTCTCATACAGGCGCGCGGTGTAGTAGCGCGCCATCGACAGGGCCATCAACGCCGCATCCGCCTTGCCACTGGCAACCATGTGCATGGCGTCGAGGTTGTTGGCGGGGTCGAGCAGGGTGATATCGGGATGGTCGCGGCGAATGGAATCGATCAGCACATGCCCCTGGGTGATGGCCAGCCGCTTGCCCGCCAGCGCCGCGAGGCTGGACAGGTCTTCGCCTTTGATCGCCGTGACCAGGCTGAACGAGCTGTTGGCAAACGGATGGGTGAAGCGAAAGGTGCTTCGGCGTTCGGGGCTTGGGGTGAGAATGGCCAAGTCGGTCTGGCCGTTGC
The DNA here is from genome assembly GCA_050739855.1 of Pseudomonas sp. Classification (GTDB taxonomy): domain Bacteria; phylum Pseudomonadota; class Gammaproteobacteria; order Pseudomonadales; family Pseudomonadaceae; genus Aquipseudomonas. Next base: position 15,101 of record JBOICD010000001.1, on the reverse strand, counting down.
GCAGTGCGTCCTGGATGGCCTGGAAACTCGACGCCCGCAACACCTCGAAGCGCAACCCGGTGCGCTGGGTGATGACCTCGAACAAATCGGAAATCACCCCGTTGAATCGACCGTTGGCATCGAAGAACGCCGAGGGGGCCATGTCGTCGTTGATCATCAGCCGGGCGACCGGGTGCTGCGCCAGCCAACGTTTTTCCTGCGTCGAGAGTGACAGCTGCGCGTGCGGCATGATGTTGCCGCCGCCGGTCCAGCGCTTGACGATCTGGTCCATCCGCGCGTTGCCGATCGCGTTCAAGGTGTGATCCAGAATGCGCTGTAGCCGGGTATCGGCGGGCCGCAAGACAAACCCGTAGCCGCCGGACGCGACCTTGATGAAACGGGTGAATTTCAAGTGATTGAAAAAACTGTTGTTGATCAGGTAGTGGGCGCTCAGCGAGTCGCCCAGGAAGAGGTCGACATCCGTGAAGGCGACGGCCGCCATGGCCTGTACATTGTTGGAGTAGGTCAGGATCTGCGCTTTGGGGTAATGGCTGTCGAGCAGCTCGCGGGGCAGGTAGTCGTTGACCATGGCGATACGCAGGCCCTGCAAGTCGGCGGGTATCGGTCGCTCATCCCCTTGGCGGCGGTACAGCGCGGGGACGTTCTGCGCATAGGGCATGCTCAACACCGTGGACCGGGGCGTGTGGCCGTAGTCACTGGCGCGGCTGACCAGGTCCACCTGCTGGGCGTTCAGAGCCTGGATGGCGGCTTCGCGGTTGGCAAAGCCGACGACGTTGATCTCGATGCTCAACTGCTGCTTGAGCATCGTCACCACATCAGCGCTGATGCCTTCGTAATCGCCATTGCTGTAAACGATCTCGAAGGGCAGCGCTGAGGTGCCGACGACCCCCAGGGTCAAGTTTTTTTTCCCCCGCAGCCAGGCCCAATCCGCTTCCGACAGGTTCAGTCGCAGCGGTTCGGCGGGCAATTGGCTGTTCAGGTGCAGCAGCGTTGGCGCAGCGTGAGTGCTGGCCAGTGGGCTGCTGGTGGCGGTATTCAGTGTGGTAATGGCGAGGAGCAGGGGCAGTAGGCGCTTGAGCAAATTCTTCTCGGACATGGGGCAGTCACCCGGCGTGCGGGGAGGTGGGAGTCACAGGCTGACGGCATCGGAGGTGCTGTTGTGCATCATGCAAAAACCGATGAACTGTTCAGCAGGCATGGGGCGTGCGAAGAAAAAGCCCTGGGCCGTCCGGCAACCCAGTGCCTGCAGTTGCTGCATCTGACAGCGGGTTTCGACGCCCTCGACCACCAGTTTCAGTTTCAGGGCGTTGGCCAGTTTTACCGTGCTTTCGATAATCGCGCGGGTCTTGGCATTGCTGTCGAGCTGGCGCAGGAACGACGCATCGAGCTTTATCTCGCTGAACGGCAAGTCGCACAGCCGTTGCAGCGATGAAAAACCGCTGCCGAAATCGTCCATCGGCAGGCTGCAGCCCATCAAGCGCAGCTGCAACAGGTTCCTGAAACTGACCCCTGAGGCTTCGATTGCACCGGTTTCGATGACTTCCAGGGTCAGGGCTCTGGGCGGGCAACCCCGCTGTTTCAGCGCCAGTTCGACCTCCTGCGCGAAGCCCGGTTGCTTCAATTGCATGGGGTGGATGTTCAACGCAAGGTTCAGGTCGCAGCCATAGATGCGCAGTTCGCGGCGTATCCGCAGCGCCTGGTCGAGCATTTGCCTGAAGAGTTCGTCCAGCAGCTCCTGAGCTTCCAGCGCCGGCAGAAAATGCAGGGGCGACAATAATCCCAGCGAGGGCTGATCCCAGCGCGCCAGTATCTCGACCCCGACCAGCTTGCCGGTGTCGATCGACACCTTCGGTTGGCAGAACGCCACAAACTCTTTGTTGAACAATGCCTGCCGAACTGCGGCAGCCGGTAGCGGCTGCGCGAACGCTGGCGGGTAGGGTACTGGCCTGGAAGCGGAACGGGCATCGAACTGGGCCGATTCGTGTCGCATATCAGGGAATGAAGCTGCAGCAAGAGGTACTGTTGGCATGATTGTCTCGCCAGTCGGTCGATGCTGCATACAATGAGCAATCCGCAAGGTCTGCGGCGATCAGCGCTATCCAGGCCCCATGTAGGACTAATCCTACATGCTATGATTTGTGCTCATACAACACCCGGCCCCATGCCGGCATTCGCTTCTGATGATGTGGAGCGTGTTTATCAGAGGTGATATGGACAGCCGCCGTCATGCCCCTTAATCATTCGAAAGTGGGTCGATTAGCCAGGGTCTCATTGCGCATGAACTTTGGTTTGATCCTGTCGTTGCTGTTGTTCGTGTTCTTCGTGGTTACCGGCTATTGGGTGACCTACAAGGTGTTCCGTGGCGAGTTGGTCAAGGCCGATTATCATTTCCTCAACTTCGTCGGGCGCGCCTATGACCATGAGGTGTTCCTGCTGCGGGCGCTCAATGCAAGCGCTGCGCCCGAATACAACCCCATCGTCGATGCTGCCGGGCAACTGAGCAGCCGACACGCCAGCGACAGCAGCGTCATCTATACCGGGCAGGCGTCTCAATACGCCACCCGGTTTTCGCTGGTTGTGCCTGCGTCACTGGACTCAGCCGAACGTGTCGCCCGGCCCTTGGCCGTGGGCATTGGCCTGGCCAATGTCTACAGCGATTTCTGGGCGCGCTCGTCGTTCCTGGCACCGCAGGTGTTCCTGCTCGATCCTGATCGCCAGATCGATATCGCCTTGCCCTCGATAGACCGGCAGCCCTCACACAGCATCATCCAGGGCGATGTCGTATCAGTACTGCGGCAGGTAAGGCACGTGATCGACAAGCAGCCGACCCAGAAAAGCGATCTGTTCGTTCACTGGGCTCCCGCCAAACGTTACACCCGCGCAGGTGCCGAGCAGTTGCTCGCCTACACCTCGGTGCCCATGTCCCCGGCTGACCAGGGTGTAGGAGATCCGCCGAGAGAGCTGATCGTCGCTAGCTTCATGGACTTGTTCGAGTCCAGTGAGATCGCCGTGCGAATCGAGCAGCAGGTGTTCGATGCCCTGGAGTTCGACTCCATCGATCTGATGGCGCCCGACGGTACGATGCTGTTCGGTACCCAGGACTCGGGCATTCTTGCCTATGAGGATGGTTTTCACCTGACCGCTTCAGGCTTGCTCATCAAGCGCAGCTCAGGGGCCAAGTTGAGTTGGCAGGCGCTCTACCGGATCAGTTTCGAGCGCCTGATCGTCCACGCCAAATGGCAACTGTTGAGCCTGGCCGGGCTGCTGGTTGTTTGTGTACTTAGTGGCTGGGGGCTCGGCCGCTGGTACCGGCGGCGGATTGTGGTACCGGCGCGCAGCGATTACAGCGAGTTGCGGATCAATCACGACTTCAACCGTTCACTCTTGCAGACCGTGCCACTGGCGCTCTGTGTGCTCAAGGCCGATCAGTTGCTGACCTGCAACAGCTTGTTCATCGACTGGCTGGGCGGCGCACAGACCATTACCGGGTTGATGAAGAACTGGCCGCTGTTCGACGGTGAGTGGCCGCAGGTCGGCGAGGGCTGCCTGCTGGTGGGCACGCGGGCACTGCATGTGCGCTATGCGCCGACGCATTTTCAGGATAAGCATGTGCTGCTCTGTACGTTCACCGATATCACCGCGCACCGTGAGGCGGCGGCGACGCTGGTCCTGGCGCGTCAGCTCGCGGAGGCGGCCAACGCCGAGAAAAGCCGCTTCGTCGCCACCATCAGCCATGAAATCCGCACGCCGCTGTACGGTGTGCTCGGTACCCTCGAACTGCTCGGCTTGACCGCGCTGACGCCGCAGCAACGGGTCTACCTGGATACCATCGACAGTTCCTCGGAATTGCTGCTGCATGTGATCAGTGATGTGCTCGACATGTCGAAAATCGAGTCTGGCCAGATGCTCCTGGAGGAGGTCGAATTCAACCCCTTGGAGATGCTTGAAGCGCTTGTCCGCGGTGTTTCCGACCGGGCGGTGAACAAAGGCCTTGCGCTCTACAGCTGCGTCGATCCCGACGTGCCGTTGCGGCTGGTCGGCGACGGCCTGCGGTTGCGCCAGATCATTGGCAACCTGTTGAGCAATGCGCTCAAGTTCACCGACAGCGGCCAGGTTACGGTTCATCTGACGGTCACGGCGCGCCGTCGCGACGAGGTTCAGTTGCTGTGGCGGGTGGTGGATTCCGGCCCGGGCATTGCCGAGGAGGCCCAGCGCCGGCTGTTCGAGCCGTTCTACCAGACGGACAACCAACACCACAGCATCAAGGGCACCGGGCTGGGTTTGTCGATCTGCGCCAACCTCTGCGAGCTGATGGGCGCGACGCTGGGTGTCAAGAGTGTATTGGGCCAGGGCAGCGAGTTCAGTGTTGCGCTGACGGTCGGCGTGGCCGACGCCCAGGATGCCCTGTTGCCCGCGAGCCACTTTGCCGGCCGGCAGGTCGAAGTCCGCAGCCCCTACCCCGAGCTGACCGATTCGCTGTGCGCCTGGCTTGAGCATTTCGGTGCCCAGACCTCGATCATCGCGGATGCGCAGCTCGGTCCCGCCGACGTGGTGCTGGAGGTCATGCCCGAGGCCAGCGCCGGCCTCGACCGAGAGGGACCAACAGTGTTTGCTCGGCATGATTTCAGCCTGGTGCCGCAGAGCATCGGCAAGGACATCCTGGTCAACCAGCACCGTCTACCGGCGCTGCTGCAGGCGGTGTCGATGGCCATCAAGCAGGAGTTCCCCGATAACCTTGAGTTCCTGGCCACTCCTGAGCGTCGCGCTCTCGGCCTGCGTGTGCTGCTGGCCGAAGACAACCCGGTCAATCAGGCGTTGATGCAGGAACAACTGGAGCATATCGGTTGTACGGTGACGCTCGCCGCCAATGGCCAGGAGGCGTTGCGGCAACTGGATCAACAGGCGTTCGAGCTGATACTCACGGACGTCAATATGCCGGTCATGGATGGCTACGCGCTGGCGGAAGCGGTGCGTCAGCGCGACCTTCAGGTTCCGATCATCGGAGTGACGGCCAATGCCTTGCGCGAGGAAGGCGAGCACTGCATGCGGGTGGGAATGAACAGTTGGCTGAGCAAGCCTATTTCAATTGAAGGTTTGTTTCTTTGCCTTGACGCCGTGACCGCCAACGCCTTAGCGGTTTCCAGGTCGGCGGCTGGCACAGTGCAAGCGCTTGGCCCGGCCAGGGATCAATTCCAAGTGCCGGAGCGGATGCGGGCGCTGTTTTCGCAGACTCTGCGACAGGACCTATGGGAGATCAGAGCGGCGATGCAGCACTATGATCCGACCAAGGTGATTCGTCTGCTGCATCGTATTCGCAGTGCTCTGGTTGTGGGCAAGGCCAGGGCGTTGATTGTCTTGAGCAAGGAATTGGAAGCCCAGGTCAACGGCGCTGAACAAGCCGCTATGATCTGTGCTCTGATGCAGTTTATCGAGCGGGTCGAAGAGGCGTTGGCATCACAAGGCGACGCTCCTAAAAACGTTGGTCCTTGAGGATGAGCGCCCCGCGATGAAGTTGCCTGCGGCTGCGTCCGACCGCAAAGTAGCGGTCGAAAATTGCGTCAAAGGCGATCGCGGGCAATAGCGCTGCGAACACGCAAGATATCGGCAAGGACCGCCAAGGCGATCTCCGCCGGAGTTTTGCTGCCCAGGTTGAGGCCGATTGGAGCATGAATGCGGGCCAGCTCCGGTTCACTCAAACCGCCGATACGGCGCAATCGCTCGAAACGCCTTTGCGACGTCTGCATCGATCCCATCACCCCGATATAAAACGCATCGGTGCGCACCGCTTCGATCATGGCAAGGTCGTCGATGCGCGGGTCGTGAGTCAGCGCCACCACGGCCGTATCGCTATGGCAACCACCTTGGGCAATGAACAGCGACGGCAGCTCGCGACGAATCTCCACGTTGTCCAGCACTACACCTTCAAGCGCCTCTTCACGCGGGTCGCAGAGGATCACCTCGAAGCCAAGGCCCACCGCGAATTCCGCACAGGCCTGCGCCACGCTGGAATAGCCGGCAAGCAGCAGACGCCGGGCCGCGCCGATGCGCAGGCGCACGCGCTCTTTCTCGCGCGCTACGCGCGGCCCGTGTTCATGGTCGGCAACCAGGCGTCGTGCGCCACTGGCCAGATCGACCTCGCGGATCAACCGGCGCTGGCCAAGCAGGGCGGACTCCAGTTCGCGCAGGTGCGCTTGTACCTGACAATCGGGTTCAAGCTTTTCCACCAGCACATCCAGCAGGCCGCCGCAGGGCAAGCGCACCTGCGAGCGAGGGTCGTCGCCGTCGCCGTAGCGCACCACGGCGACGGCATCAAGAAACGCGCCCTCGGCCACGCGGGCGAGAAAATCGTCCTCCACGCAACCGCCGGACAGCGAACCGATCCATTGCCCGGAGCTGTTCACCGCCAGCAGCGAACCCGGCGCACGAGGCGCCGAGCCATAGGTACAGAGCACCGTGCAGAGCCAGACACGCTGGCCAGCGTTGGACCAGGCCAGCGCCCGCCGTACCACTTGCAGGTCGAGATGCTGCATGTCAGCGCACCTTGTGCTCGGCCGGAGCTTCGGCTTTCAACTGCTCCACCTGGCTGACTGCCAGCTCGGTCGGTTGACCACCCCAGGCCTGGCGCAGGTAATTGAGCAGATCGGCCAGTTGCTCGTTGCTGAGCTTGTCGGCGAAGCCCGGCATCGGTTGCATGCGTTCGAACCCGGCAAACTTCTGCTCGCCGATGCCGTCCTCGATCACCCGCAACAGGTTGCGCGGGTCTTCCAGGCGCAAGGTGGTATTGCCTTGCATGGCCACGGCGATATGCGGTTTGCCTTCGCCGCCAACACCATGGCAGCCGGCACACACATTCAGGTATTGCAGGCGGCCACGCTGAGCGCTGGCACTGAGCTTGTCCACTGGCACCTCGACCAGGGCCTTTGCCGGCGGCGGCTGATCGCCGAGCAGAAAGGTCGCCATGGCGGCCAGGTCCTGGTCGTTGAGCCGCTGGGTGCTGTTGTGGAACACCGGGAACATTTCGTTGAACATGGTGCCCTGGGCGCTCATGCCGTACTTGAGAAACGAGCTCAGGTCCTGGTGGGTCCAGCCGCGCGCGGCCAGATCATTGGCCAATAGGCTGGGCGCCAGGTAGCCATTGAGAATGCCGCCGGTCATGCGCTTGTCCTGCTCCAGCGCGCCGGGCAAGCCGCGTGGGGTATGGCATTCGCCGCAGTGACCGAGCACATCGACCATGTACTGACCGCGCTTCCAGGCTTCGCTTTTGCCATCGGCGGGCGCCAGTTGCACGCTCTTGCCGTAAAGCAGGTTCCAGCCGATGAGCCCCAGCCTCACGTTGAACGGAAAGCTCAGGCGGGTGACAGGCGCCGCACGGTTGATCGGCGCCACCGTCAGCAGGTAGGCATGAATGGCGTCGGCGTCCTCACGGGGCATCAAGTGATACGAGGTGTAGGGCATCGCCGGATACAGGTTGGCGCCATCGCGGCGTTTGCCTTGGGTCAGCGCGGCGAAGAATTCGTCGCCGCTGTACAGACCAATGCCGTGCTCCTTGTCCGGGGTAATGTTGGTGCCATAGATGGTCCCGAACGGCGAGACGATCGGCAGCCCGCCGGCATACGGCGCCCCGCCGGGCGCCGTATGGCAGGCCATGCAGTCAGCGGCGCGGGCGAGGTATTCACCCCGCTCGATCTGCTGCCGGTCGGCCGCCTGGGCCTGCTGGGCCAGCATCAGTGGCACGGCCATGCCCACCGCCATGGCGAGGCGGGAAACGAGTCGTTTCATGCTCAACCCTCCTTGACCAGGCCGAGATCGAGCAACACATCGCGCGTGGCGGTGTAGTAGCGCACGTAGCCGGTGCAGCGGCAGATGTGATGGCCAAGGCTGTCTTCGATCACCTGTTCCATCTGGCTCTTCTTGATCGGCTGGCGCTGCAGCTTTTCCACCAGTACCGTGGCCGCGTTGACGAAGCCAGGCGCACAGTAGCTGCACTGGAAGCTGAACTGGTCGACGAACTTCTGCTGGATCTGGTTGAGCTCGGTGACCTTGCCGCTCTCGTCAACTTTGGCGTGGCCTTCGATCGTGCGCACTTTCTTGCCTTCGAAGTAGTGCGCGCCAGTGATACAGGTGCGCACCTGCTCGCTGGTGCCGTCGGGGTTGTCGACGATCACTACGCAGGCGTGGCAGATGCCCTGGCCGCAGCCCAGGCGCGAGCCGGTGAGGTTACGGTACTCGTGGAGGTAATCGATCATCGGCAGATCATCGGGGACCTCCACCGGACCGACGGGTTGACCATTGAGGGTCAGTTGCAGCGGACGATTAGCCATTGAGGGCCTCCTTGATGCGCGCAGGAGTGATAGGCAGGTCGCGAATACGCTTGCCGATTGCGTGGGCCACGGCGTTGCCGATGGCACCGACCACCGGGATCATCACCACCTCGGCGATGCCCTTGGACGGGTCGCTCGGCGACAGCGGCGGCAGGATCTCCGACGTCTGCTTCCAGACCGCAACATCCTTGGCCAGCGGCAACCGGTAACGGTTGAAGTTCCAGTCGCCTTCCCCCGGGCCGCCTTCATACAGCGGCATTTCTTCGAGCAACGCATGGCCGATGCCCATGGCGACGCCACCCTCGATCTGGCCCTTGACCAACTCAGGCACCAGCACCCGGCCACACTCGACCCAACTGTGATGGTTGAGTACTTGCACCTCGCCCGATCCCTTGTTCACCTTCAACTCGACCAACGTCGCCACGGGGCTGTAGTAGGTCACCGCCGCGTTGTTCAACTGCGTGTCCGGATAGGTCACGGTTTGCCGATCAAGCAGATGGAAGCCGGCGCTGCTCATTTGCGCCTTTTTCACGTTCGGTGCGCCGTCGCCATACTTGACCGCCAGGCCATCGAGCGGCAGACGCTCACGCACACCATCGATACTGAACTCGGACTCGGCCCAGCTCCAACGGTTGAAACCGTGCACGCTGGCGCCTGTCACCAGACCGCGTTCATGGGCGCGCTTGGCCAGCACGGCAAACGGCAGCGGCTCCATGCCATTGGCCGTGAGCTTGCCATCGACCCAGTGGGCATCTTCGCGGCGCACCACATAGGGGTTGGCCTGGCCGCCGTAAGGGCCTTGCCGCCAGATTTCCAGGGCCGCCGGCCACAAGCCGTGGTTGAACAGCACACGCGCAGCTTCTCGGGTAGCGTGGCTGAAGTAGTACGCCGAGTTGGTTGCCGACGATGCCGAAGCGATCTTGCCGACCCAGCGCGGATTGCGCAGCGCTGCATCCTGCTCGGCCTGGCTCATGAGGTAAGGGTTGCCGCTGCTGGTCAGTTGCAGCTCGTTCCACTCGGTGACGCCGGTTGCCACTTCATTGGCCGGGTTGCCGAGGAAATCGGCAACCACCAGGGCCTGGGAGGTGGACATGCCGGTGCCGATCTCGATACCAATGTGGCGCAGGGTGATATGCCCAGAGGCGGTGAACTCGATACTCGCCATCGGTGCTTCGGAGCCGGTACCGAAGTCTTTCTGGCAGATCGCAAAACCAATGCCGTACCAGTTGTCCGGGTCCTGCGCATCGAATTGCTGCTTACGTGCATCGCGGTTCTTCCAGACGTCGTGGGCGGCCGCCTTCTCGAGGATCTCGTTCAGCCGCAGGGCGCCTGCAGGCACTGCACCCTGGGTGTTCTTCATGCCCGAGAGCAGCACGTTCTTCTTGCGCAGATCGATCGGGTCGATACCCAGGCGACCGGCAATTTCATCCACCATCATCTCGGTGGAGGCCATGCTCTGCAGGGTGCCGTAACCACGCATGGAGCCCGCTTCGACGCCGCGTGAATGGTAAGCGGTGACCTGTAGATCGTTCTGCGGCATGTAATAGATCGACTGCGCAGCCGTGGCACCGACTGCCGCCACCGATGGGCTGTAGTTGATCCGGCCGCCACCGTCGACGCTCATCTCGGCGCGGAAGATCTTGAAGCTGTGATCCTTCTTGTCCACGGCCAACTGGTAACGGATATCGAAGGGGTGCCGCTTGATGCCGCTCTGGAACTGCTCATAGCGGTCATTGGCCAGGCGTACTGGTACTCCTGCGCCATACAATGCTGCCAGGGCTGCGTAGTAGACGAAGATGTTGTGGTCCTTGGAGCCGTAGCCAACGGTGTAGCCCGGGTGCATGTTGAGCTTGCCGAGGCCGAAACGCGACGGTGCGATCATTTTCGCCGTTTCGGTGGCCGTTTCTACCGGGCATTGGGTGGCCACGACGAAATGCAGGGTCTTGCTCGCCGGATCGTACCAACCGTTGCCGTTGTCCGCTTCCAGCGCAGCGGGTTCGATGGAAGGGGTTTTATAGCGTTCATCGAACACCAGCCAATCTTCGGGCGGTGTTTCCAACTGCTGCTTCATGCGCTCGGCATAAAACAACCCACGCTCGGTCAGGTTGCCATGCAGGTCAGGTTGCGAGTTCCAGACCGGGCGCCGCTCACGGATCATTGGGAACAGGATCGAATCCTTGAGGCTGGCGAACTCGTCTTCGTCTGCCGAAGTCGGGCCGCCGACGCGTACATAGCGGAAGCTGCCATAGGGGTCACCCTCGTAGTAGGGCACCGTGGCGCCGTAGCGGATGGCCTTGTCATTGAACTTGAGCTGGGCCTTGGCCTGGCGGTAGCGCTCGAAATCGTTCCAGATCAGGATCGCGACCGGATGGCCAATGAACATCGGCACCTTGCCGGCAGGCAGCAGCGGGTCGGGCGCGTGTTCTTCGGGGAAGGCGATACCGTCTTTTTGCAGATCCTCGGCGGTGACGATGCGATCAGGCTGCAACTCGGCACCCAGCCAGGACAGGTCGTAGCCGTCGTAAATGCGGTCGGCGCGAATGGTTTTCAGCAACATGGCGTGGCCCTGTTGCTGCGGCCAGCCGGGCATGTCCCGGGAGCGGATGTCACGGGCAAACACCTTGCTGCCACAGACCTTGGACACTGCATCGTTGCGAATGCGCGCCTGGCCATTGCTGCCCAGCCATTGCTCGGCCGGCACGGTCACGCTGTTTTCCATCAAGGCAGCGAAAGCCCGGCTGCCGAGTGGGGCCAGCGTAACACTGACGCCAGCAACCAGCCCGCCCTGAAGGAAGGAGCGTCGGGATATATCACGGTTGGACATGGGTAATCCTCTGAGCGCTAATGGTCTGCGCCCATGTCGTTATGTTCTTGGATAGCTTAGGCCATGTGGAAGCCCTTCCAGATATTGCGAAGGGTGGAATTCTGACAGAACAAAGTTGACCTGAGGGTTAGCTTTATCGAATTTGTCCGCCCAAGGCAAAGTAATAGCAGTTCAGACTTGTTGGGGCGGCCCTGACGCTTAGGCGATCACAGGTCAGGCAAGCAGGACTTACCAGAAATGATGCGGATCCGCCGCTACTGCGCCAGAGGCCTGGCCGCCATCGATCTGGTGGTGGAACTGCTGGCGCGGGGCTGCGGGCGGACGCGCGCACTGAAGGGGCTGGCCGACATGCTGGTGGACGAGACCCACAGCAGCCAGATGTGCCACCAATCAAGTGCCAATGCGCCAAACTAGATCAGTACACTGATGAAGTGAACGTTGTAGATGCCGGGTTGATTGTCAAAGTATTTGCCCGGGGGGAGGGCACAGAAAATCAGGCTTTACAGGCATGAACCCGGCGCCCTAATCTTGCTTTTGCCATAGCCGACGGGCGCCGACCAAGCCGTACGAAGGCGGCTCGACTCTCGCAGCGACCCTTGCGGGGCTTCGCGGGAACCTCCAGGAGAAAGACAATGTTGTTCACCGACGTCGTCATTGAACAGGCCGAGGGAGCACCCATCCCAAGCGCAAGGCGCGCCGTCACTGCTGTGGTACTGGCTGCGGGCTTGAGTCGGCGGATGGGGCGCGAGAACAAATTGCTCCTGCCGATCTCTGGCGAGCCGCTCATCAGGTTCGTCGTTCGTGCGGCGCTCCAGGCTCGCTGTCATAGGGTCTTGGTGGTACTGGGGCATGAGGCGCAGAGCGTTCGGCGAGCTCTGGTCGATCTTCCGGTCGATTTTGTGTTCAATGAAACCTTCGAAGAAGGCATCGGCTCGTCAGTACGGGTTGGCGCGAACGCTGTCAGTGATCAAGATGCGGTGGTCTTTTGTCTGGCAGACATGCCTGGCGTCAGGGCAAGTGTCATCGATCAATTAATCGACGCCTTTGAGGAGAACCCCGACTTTATGGGCTTCCAGCCCAGTTATGGTGGAAAATGCGGCAATCCCGTGCTATGGGCGCCAGGTTGCTTACCCCTGCTGCGAGAGTCTGCAGGCGATGAAGGCGCTCGACCGCTATTACGGCAATATAGCCAGGCGGTGATGTCGGTCAATGTCGGGGTGTCGTCAGTGATTGATGACATTGACACCCCCGAAGACTACTCACGTGTAAGCAACGGGTAGGCAAATCGTACTGTTACCTGCGCCCCCTTCGATGATCACCTTTAGCGACTGCATGGCGAACTCCTTGGCGAAAAACTCATGACTCGGGGGCTTCTTCGTCCTTGTTGATCGCCACATTCACTTCAGAGGCGAAACCGATCTACCGATTGCAAGAGCTTGCCCGCCAGGCTGGACAGTTCATCGGTGGTCGCCGCGGTCTGGCCGATGATCCGGCTGTTGCCTTCGGACATGCCAGCAATCATTTCCACCTGATGGGCGATTTCATTACTGGCCAGGCTCTGCTCAGCGATAGTCCGGGTAATGTCATTGACCTGCTGAGTCGTATTCAGAGTGGCTTCGAGGATTTCGCGAATGGCGCGCTCGACGTCAGCGGTCACCACCATGCCTTTGTCGACCTGCGCAACGCCGGCCTCCATGCTGCTGACCGCCTCGCGCGTGCCTTGCTGGATACGCGCGACCATGCTGGCGATTTCCTGGGTGGAGGCGCTGGTTCGTCCGGCCAGGCTCCGCACCTCGTCGGCAACCACGGCAAAACCACGCCCCTGCTCACCGGCACGAGCGGCCTCGATGGCGGCGTTAAGCGCGAGCAGATTGGTTTGGTCGGCGATGCCCTTGATCACCTGAATGATACTAAAAATCGACTCGGACTCTTTGTCCAGCGTGCGGATCACCTGTGCCGAGTGCTGCGCCGAGCGAGCGATGCCGTCCATATCGCTGACTACCTGCTGAATCACCTGGCCGCCATCCTTCGCCAGCTCCTCGGCCTGGTTGGCCATATTCCGTGCACGCTCGGCATGCCCCGTGATTTCCTCGATGCTCACGGTCATTTCGCTGGCCGCAGCGGCCATGGTGCTGGCCGCTTCGCTTTGCTGCTGACTGCTGCCGGCCACCAGATGGCAGCCGCTGCTCAATTGCTGGCTCATGTCACTCACGCCATGGGCGTTGCTGCGAACCACCTCGATCATGCCGCGAAGGTCACGCTGCATGGCCGCCAGACTGCGAATCAGGGTGCTGGCTTCGTCCCGTTGCCTGGGCTCGACTATCGGCTGGCTCAAGTTGCCATGAGCAATGCTGTCGGCAATCCGACTTGCAGACCGCAACGGGCCCATGATGCTGCGAATAACCCATTGTCCCTGGGCAAGTAGCAATAGCAAACTGGTGATGAGCACGCAGCCGAGGGTGAAGTTGGCGTTGCTGATAGCTCTCTGGGTGCCTTTGCTGGTCAGTTGGGTGTTGGTTTCGATCAGCTCGCTGAGAGCGGCCATCTCGCCTTCCAACTGGATGAACGTGTTGTTGAAAGTGTTCAGTTCCAGCTGAGCGGCATCCGGGTCGTCGAGAGCCAGCCCGGCGATGCGTTCGGCCCCACTGATATACGTGTCGAGGCTGGGCCTGAGTTTACTCAGAGCCGCTTTGATGGTGTCGTTGACCGGCAGCTTGAGGTTGTCGCCGAGCACCTCGCGAAAGTGCGCCGCATGTTCATCGATGGAGCCGCGCACCTCTGCTTGACCGCTGGTGCTTTTGCCCACCCCTACCAGCATCGCCGATAGCACGTCGGCGCGAAGCGCGTCGTGCATCATGTCGGCTTCAAGGTGATTGCGCAGTGCGGTCATACTGACCTCATTGTCATTTATCGCTTCGGCCATCCGGGCACTCCCCAGGTAACCGACCAGACTCATGATCAAGGCGGTAATCAGGCCTGTAGCCATCAACACAAGTAAGCGTAGTTTTATCGACACCCTGTGATTCCCCTATTGGCATATGCGAGGTCAGCTGGGTAAAGCTAGCTGCGGGTTGCTTAACTCCAAGAGTTATCGGCGGCTCCAGCCTGTTACTTAAGGTTTTTCCACACAGTTCTGTTTTTCGACCTCCTGCATACGATGAGGGGGGGAACGATGACTGATCAAGGTCAGCCTGGCCTACCGCAAGATCACCTGGACCCACATGCCGACCTGCACGGCACCGAGGCTGCCGCCGCCGGCCAGCACGAACGCGGTCTTTCGGGCTTTATGCTGATTCATGTAAACCGTCCCAAGACTCATCCGCCCCGGAGGGGACGCGGTCAACCCTGCAACGTCGCCTCGATGGACAGGTTGTCCAGATCACGCCCGACCGATGCCGCCGCGACGAGTATCCCCGCGCGAAAGAACCGCGCCGTGAAGTCCTGTTTCGACAACGTACCGTCGATCCGGACTTCGTCCCAACCGCCCGCGTAGCCGGTGTAGCGAAGATCCACGCCGTAGTGGTGGGTCCAAAAGAACGGCACATCCGTGAACGCCTGCCCGGCGCCCAGCATATTGGCTGCGGCAGCCTGACCCTGGCGCTGCGCATGTACCCAGTGCTCGACACGAATCAGGTCAGCGCCGTACTGATAGCGCGCTACATCGCCGGCAGCGAAGTGGCCGGCGACCGAGGTCTGCAGGTAGGGATCGACCAAGATGCCGTCTTGTACCGCCAATCCGGCCGCGGCTGCGAGTTCCGTTCGCGGCGCGACACCGGCGCCCACGATCAGCAGGTCCGCGGCAATCCGGGTGCCGTCTCCGAGTGTGAGCACCTTGCCATCGAAGTCTTTGGCCACCGACCGAAGGTGGAACTCCACCCCCTGTTCCTGGTGCAGGCCGGTGATGAAACTGCCCAGGTCGCCGCCGAGCACACGCTCCATCGGCACCTCCTCGGGTG